>JAFTHC010000268.1 GCA_017457625.1 Kiritimatiellia bacterium | reverse complement strand
GCGGGACACGTCGCCCGAGGAGAACCTCGCGCGCTTCCACGACATGCGCGACGGAAAATACAAGGACGGCGAGTGCTGCCTGCGCGCCAAGATCGACATGGCCTCGCCCAACATCCACGTCCGCGACCCCGTCATCTACCGCATCCTCCACACCTCCCACTACCACCTCGGCGACAAGTGGTGCGTCTACCCGATGTACGACTTCGCGCACCCGATCGAGGACGCGCTGGAGGGCGTCACGCACTCGATGTGCACGCTCGAGTTCGAGGTGCACCGCCCGCTCTACGACTGGGTCGTGGACCGCATGGACGAGATGGGCATGCTCGTCGAGCGCGGCGGCGTGAAGATCCGCCCGCACCAGCGCGAGTTCTCCCGCCTCAACATCACCTACACCGTGATGAGCAAGCGCAAGCTGCACGAGCTGGTGGACCTCGGGAAGGTCTCCGGTTGGGACGACCCGCGCATGCCGACGCTCTGCGGCATGCGCCGCCGCGGCTATCCCGCCGAGGCCGTGCGCGCGTTCTGCGAGGGCGTGGGCGTCACGAAGTTCATCTCCACGACCGACGTGGGCATCCTCGAGCAGGCCGTGCGCGACGTGCTCAACAGGACCGCCGCGCGCCGCATGGCGGTGCTCGACCCCGTGAAGCTCGTCATCGACAACATGCCCGAGGGCGAGACGCACGAGTGCGACGCCGTGAACAACCCCGAGGACCCCGCCGCCGGCACGCGCAGGGTGCGCTTCGGCCGCGAGCTCTGGGTCGAGCGCGCCGACTTCATGAAGGACCCGCCCAAGAAGTTCTACCGCCTCGCCGTCGGCCGCGAGGTGCGCCTCAAATACGCGTGCCTCTTCACGTGCACCGGCGTCGTCGAGGACGCGCAGGGCAACGTGACGGAGATCCACGGCACGTGGGACCCCGCCTCGCTCGGCGGCAACGCGCCGGACGGCCACGCCGTGCGCGGCACGATCCACTGGGTCGACGCCGCGACCGCCGCGCCGCTGCCCGTGCGCCTCTACGACCGCCTCTTCCAGGTCGAGAACCCGGACGCCGGCGCGGAGCGCGACTTCAAGGAGTTCCTCAACCCGGACTCCTGCAAGGAGGCGACCGCGCTGTGCGAGCCCGCGTTGCGCGACGCGACGAGCGCGGAGGGCCCCGTGCAGTTCGAGCGCCTCGGCTACTTCTTCCCCGACCCGGTCGACAGCAAGCCCGGCGCGCCCGTCTTCAACCGCACGTCGACGCTGCGCGACTCGTGGGCGAAGCTCGCCGCGAAGAAGTAGGCCGCCATGGCGTTCCGCATCCCCACCACGCGCGTCGAGCTGCTGCGCGTCCTTTCCGCCAAGGCGGACGTGAGCCAGGTCAAGGCCGCGGCCGTGTGGGACGCCATGCTCGCGCTCGCGCGGGACGGCGTCCGGCAGAACGGCTCGTTCTCCTTCCCCGGTCTCGGCAAGCTCGAGCGCATCGAGCGCAAGGCGCGCCGCGGCTACAACCCCGCCGCCCGCAAACGCGTGCGGCTGCCGGCCAAGGCGGACCTCTCGTTCCGCGTGTCGAAAATCGCCAAAGACTCGATCCTGCCGGCCGCGCCCGCGCCTCAGGCGTCCGCGTCCCGGGCGCCTAAAGCGCCGCCCGCGAGGGCCGCGAAGGCCCACACGACCGCCGTGTCGGTCCGCAAGACGCGCTCCCCGAAGGAAACGCGCCGGAAGCCGGCGTCCTCGAAGAGGCGCAGCTCGTAGTCGCTCCAGCCGCCCTCGGGTCCGATCGCGACGAGGCCGCGTCCCGCCGCCGCCCCGCGCGCCGCGGGCGCCGCCGCGCCGCCGCCCGGATGCGCGAGCAGCCGGCGGCCCGGCGGATAGAGCGCGGGCAGCGCGTCCTGCACGAACGGCTTGAGGCGGCGCCGGATTTCGACCTGCGGCAGGATCGTGTCGCCCGCCTGCGCCAGGCCGTCCAGGAGCAGCGGCCGGTAGACGGCCGGCTCGAGGAACGTGCTGCCCCAGTAGGCCTTCTCGACCTTTTCCGCGGCCGTGAGGAAAATCCGTTCCGGTCCGAGCGCGGCCAGCTGCGGCCAGAGGCGGCGCAGGCACTTCGGGCGCGGCAGCGCGAGCAGCAGGTCCCAGCCGGCGCGCGGCATCGGCGGCCGCGCGGGGCCCGGGTCCAGGACGCATTCGTCCGGGGCGACCGCGAGCAGCCGCGCCTCGTCGTGGCGGGGTCCGCCGATCCGCCCGGCGCGGACCGTGTCGCCGGGCGCGGCCTTCAGGACGAGCGCGACGTGGCGCGCGCGGTCGCCGCGCAGCCGCACCGCGCCGTCCGCGCCGCGCTCCGAAGGCTCGAAGAGGATCCGGTTCACGCCGCCGCCTCCGATGCGGCACGGAGCGAAAACGCCCAGTCCCACAGCCACTCGTAGGAACGCCCGATCGAATCGGACAGCAGGCGCAGCCCTTCCGGGAGGCTTGCGGCGCCGAACGCCAGCAGCGAAAAGTAGAGCAGGACCGCGTTGAGGAAGAAAAGCGAAACGCAGGAGAAGAAGAAGCCGTAGGCGTCCAGGTCCGTCTGCGGCTGCAGCAGCGCGTTGAGCGTGAAACAGAAGTGGAAGCCCCAGGCCAGGCCGGCGAGCACGGCGAAGACCGCGCCGGCGGCCGTCCCGCGCAGCGGCGCGACGGCGCAGCCGAGCCCGAAGACGAGCAGCACCGCCACGGCCGGCAGCGGCAGGAAATACGGCGCCAGCAGGATCGCGGCGTTGCTGCGCGAGACGTCCACCGAGCCGCTTTCCTCGCCGATCCGCATCCGCGAAACGCGCGCGCCGAAGAGCAGGCCGACGAGCGCGTGGGTCGCCTCGTGGACCGCCACGTAGGGCCGCGGCGGGATCCTGAACAGGAAGTAGGCGAGCGCGAAGAGCGTCCCGCCGCCGAGGAAGCAGGCGAGCGGGCCGGAAAGCCCGAGCGCGCGGAAGGGGCCGCCGCCGAAGAGCGATTCGCCCATGCGCAGCGCGCGGAGCGCGCCCGTGCAGGCCGGCAGCAGCAGCACCGCGGCGAAGAAGAGCGCGGCGAGCGTCAGGCGCGACGGCGGCTCGATCCGGTGCCTCGCGGCGCCGCGGGAGCGGCGGGGCGGGGCGGGGGAGGGGCCGGATCGCGTGGCGGGCGTCTTCATCGCCGGGCGAGTCTAGCACGGGTCGTCGCCCGGCGGCAAGCGACCCGCCGAGCCCGCGAAACGCGCGAAAAAATTCGCTTGCAATTTCCCCGGAAGCATGCTACGCTACGCGGCTACCGCAAGGCTCGCCTTCGCGACCGGCGGTGAAAATCTTGCAACAAACTGGAATTTCAATACATTCGAGCGCGTGCGCCCTTGTGCGCATGCGAGGCCCATCTAAAAACCAACCCCCCAGACCAGCCATGAGTGCAATCCGCAACATGCTCCTCGCGTCGCTCGCCGCGGCGCTCGTCATCGCCCCGCGCGCCGCGTCGGCCTCCACGACGCAATCGCGCAACTACGTCACGAACGCCATGGCGGCGTGGCTGGCCCCCGGCCACGTCAACGACTACGGCGCGTGGACCTTCACGGGCGAAAGCGAACCGACCGACGCGACCGAGAACGGCGTGACGACGGTTTCCTACGAGTTCGACGCCGGCGACACGCTGCGCTATGCGCCGGCCGCTCCGTCGCCCGAAGGCCTGCCCGCGTCCGTCTCCGTGACGGGCGCCGTCTTCCAGGCCGGTTTCGTGGATCCGGACGTTTCGGTCGTAGCCGGCCGGCAGGCCGCGCTCGCGGTGCTGCAGCGCGAGGGCGACGATGCGCCCGCGTTCTACGCCTGGACCGGCGGCATGGAAGTGACCGACGGCGGCGCGACGACGAACCTGTTCTGGACGAAGCTCGCCGGCGTGTCGTTCGTCGCGGGCAACGCCTACGACGTCGAGCTGGACTTCGACTACGCCGCGGACCCCGCCACGGTTTCGTTCACGGTCGGCGGCAACGCCCTCTCCGACGCCGCGACCGGCACCACCAACGCCTTCCCGCTCGCCACGGCCGAGAACAAGGTGAACGCCGTCGGCTTCTCCGGCGCCGGTTCGTTCACGGGCCTGGGCGGCGACTACGACGTGACGTTCTACGACGTGCGCTTCTACGACGGCGCCGTCGAATACGCCGGCTACGCGCAGACCGTCGAGGCGGGGGGCCTCGCGACCGCGCCGTCGCCCGATCCCGAGAAGAACGGCTTCGCCTTCGCCGCGTGGACGAACGGCCTCTCCGCCGTCTACGATTTCGCCACGCCCGTCAACGCCGATCTCGCTCTCGGCGCGCAGTGGACCGCCTCGGCCGTCACGCTCACCGTCCCGGCCGTCGCCAACGCGACCGTGTCCGCGACCACAAACGGCGTCGCCCTCGCGGGCGAGGCCGGCGCCGGCGGCGCGACCGTCTACACCGTCGAGCCCGGCACCCCGGTCGCCGTGACCTACACCGCCGCCGCGGGCTACCACGTCACCGGCTCGCCCAACGACGTGACGACCCGCCTCTACGAAGTCTCCGCCGCGGACACGGCCTCCGACTACGTGCTCGACGCCAGCGCCACCACGATGTCGCTCAACGTCTACACGGTTACGTTCACCTGGCACGGCGGCTCCGACGCGGCCACCTACGACCACGGCACTCTCGCGGCCGACATCGCGGTCCCGCGCGATCCGCCGGACTACGTCGAGGGCGGTAATATCTACTCGTTCACGGGCTGGTCCGCCGAAGTGCCCGAGACGATCACGGCCGACCTGACCTTCACGGCGCAGTATTCCGCCACCGCCGCCGCCGCGTCCGTCTTCACCGTCACCGACAACGGCGACGGCACGGCCACGACGAACGATGTCGCCTACTACGCGACGCTCGCCGACGCGGTCGCGAACGCCGGCGACGGCGCCACGGTCCTCCTGCTCGACGACGTGACGCTCACGGCCCGCCTCGAGCCGAACGCCGGCGCGGACACCGCGATCACGATCGACCTCGGCGGAAACAAGATCACCCGCACGGGCACGTCCGGCAACGGCAGCGCGTTCGACGTGAAGAGCGGCGACGTGACGATCCGCAACGGCACGATCGACTGCACGCAGGACGACACGGCCATCGCGGAGGACGGCGTCTACGCGATCACCTCGCGCTCCGGCTCGAACGTGACGCTCGCCGACCTCGCGATCACGGTCGACAGCGAGTGCGGCGCCTGCGCCTATCCGTTCTCGGGTTCTACGATGACGATCGAGAGCGGCACCTACGCCAACGTCACGACGACGCCCTACCGCTACAACACGGCCATCACCGGCATGGCGGTCAACCAGCCGAACGAGGCCACGCAGAGCCTCGTCAT
>JAFTHC010000267.1 GCA_017457625.1 Kiritimatiellia bacterium | reverse complement strand
GTCGGCCGTCAGCGTCAGCACGCCGGTCGATTTCACGAAGCTCCAGGCGGTGCCGGAATGGTCGGCGTCGCTCGCCACGATGTCGCCGTTGACGGCGAGAAAGCCGGCGACCGTGGGCGTCCCGTCATCATCGATGGTGAACGAGAACATGTATTCGTTGCCGCTCTCCATCGTCACCTTGGCGACGAAGCCCTTGCCATCCGTTGCGGGCAGCCACACGCGCAGATTGCCGCTGGCGTCGGTCCACATGTCGTTCGTGCCGTATGAGTAGCCCGTCAGCGCGCCGTAGAGCGTGAGCGACGTCACCTTTGCCGACGTTTCTCCGATTGCGAGATCGACCGGGAATACGGCCTTCGCGGCGGCGTTGGCCGCTGCTGGCGAGATGTCGTCCTTGTCCGAATAGACCGCGCCGCCGGTAATAGTGACGGATGAAGCGGCGCTATTCGCGCTTGAGCCGATGGCGCAAGCCGAATCGTTTGCAGTGCGGGCATGGATTGTGCCGCCGGAGATTCTGACCGCGCCGCATGTCACATAGTCTGCGGCGCCTATGCCGGAAGCCTTCTGGCTGGAGGCCGTGACAATGCCGCCTGTGATATCGACTGAAATTGCAGAGGAGGAGCCGGAGTTTGGCGAGTCGCCGGCGCCGATGCCTGCGGCGTAGTTGACCGCCTTCGCCGTCACCGCACCGCCGGAAATCTTGATGTTCCCGCCATCGCCTTCGCGCCCGCCGCCGATTCCGGCGGCCCTGTTGCCGCCCGTCGCCGTCACGGAGCCGCCGGAAATCTCGACACCCGTGAACGAGCCGAAGTTGCCGCCGCCGAGGCCCGCGCCGTATTCACCGCCGGTCGCCGTCACCTCGCCGCCGGAGATCGCAATTGTGCCGAAACTGCCGCCCTTGCCGCCGCCGATGCCAGCGGCGTATTCCCCGCCTGTCGCAACAATCGTGCCGCCCCGAATGTTCAGGACGCCGGTTGTCGAAGTGTTTTCGGTCTTGCCGCCGATGGCGGGCGCGTTATAGCCGCCGGTCGCCGTCAGCGTGCCGTCGCACTCGCCAATCGTGAGGCTGCTGTTGGGGCAGACGTATATCGCCGGGCAGTTCCTGGCGCCGTATAGCGTGTTTCCGCCCTCGAAAAGCAGTGTGCAGCCCGTCCCCTCCTTGGTTTCGAACGGTGGACGGTTCTCGTTGGCGCTCGCATTGATTACGAGGTTGGACATCACGACCGTGCAGGTGTTGCGCGTGTAGAGGCTGAATTCGCCGACCGAATCGTTGCCCGTCACGACATAGCGCTTGCCCTCGGTGGAGAGCTGCACGTAGCCCGTCGAGCCGTCGTAAGTCCAGCCGTCGCCGGTCTGGGACACGCCGCCGACGAGGCCGACGCCGTTGATGCTGATGGTGCAAGCCGCCGAGGGATCGGTAAGAGTCCATGCGCCGTAGAGCATGAGATTGCCGACATTCGCGTATTCGTTGATGCCGAGCGCCAGCGAACAGTCGGCATTGTAGTATTTCGTGCCACCGTCGTTCAGTTCTGTGTACCAGCCGTTGAACGTCCAGCCAGATCGCTCCGGCGGCGTTGGCGCATCGGGTAGCGCATAGCCGAGCTTCACGGCAGTCGATTGATTGATGCGCGGCCCGTCCGAGAACGTGAGCGTGTATTCAATGGCGGCATGCGTTGAAGCGCTCTGCAGTGAAGCGCATGTGCCGGAAACAGTCGCGCCGGCGGCCTTGTAAACCGTCCCGTGGGAACCGTTCGCCCCCGCCGAGCCACCGCCGCCCGCGTAGCCGCCGCGCTTGCTGGTTGAATAGGAGGCGACGCCGGGATCGTCCGTCCAGCCGTCGCCGGTCTGGGACACGCCGCCGACGAGGCCGACGCCGTTGATGCTGATGGTGCAAGCCGCCGAGGGGTCGGTAAGAGTCCATGCGCCGTAGAGCGTGAGATCGCCGACATTCGCGTATTCGTCGATGCCGAGCGCGACCGAGCAGTCGGCATTGTAGTATTTCGTGCCGCCGCCATTCAGTTCTGTGTACCAGCCGTTGAACGTCCAGCCGGGACGCGAAGGCGGCGTTGGCGCATCGGGTAGCGCATAGCCGAGCTTCACGGCAGTCGATTGATTGATGCGCGGCCCGTCCGAGAACGTGAGCGTGTATTCAATGGCGGCATGCGTTGAAGCG
>JAFTHC010000266.1 GCA_017457625.1 Kiritimatiellia bacterium | reverse complement strand
CCCCCCGCGAATGCCGCGAAGGAGAAGCCCTCCACCTTGCTCGCGTGCATCTGGATGAAGCGGGCGGCGTTCCAGATCTTGGTGCCGAAGTTGCGGCCGATCTCGAACTTGTCCATCGAGATGAAGACGTCGATGCCGGGCGAGGTCGTCTGCATCAGCGTGAAGCGCAGGGCGTCGGCGCTGTATTTGCCGATGATCTCGAGCGGGTCGAGGGAGTTGCCGAGCGACTTGGACATCTTGCGACCCTGCGCATCGCGCACGACGCCGTGCAGCACGACGTTGCGGAACGGGACGTCGCCCATGAAGCGGCAGCCGGCCATGATCATGCGCGCGACCCAGAAGAAGATGATGTCGGGCGCGGTGCAGAGGTCGGTCGTGGGGTAGTAGCGCGCGAGGTCCGCGGTCCTGTCGGGCCAGCCGAGCGTGGAGAACGGCCAGAGCCACGAGGAGAACCACGTGTCGAGGACGTCGGGGTCCTGAGTAATCTTCTCGGCGCCGGCGCCGCACTTCGGGCAGACCGTCGGCTTCTCGGTCGCGGCCCACTCGTGGCCGCACGCCTCGCAGGTGTAGACGGGGATGCGGTGGCCCCACCAGATCTGGCGCGAGATGCACCAGTCGCGGATGTTCTCCATCCAGTTGAAGTAGGTGTTCTCGTAGCGCTTCGGGGTGAAGACGATGCGGCCGTCGCGCACGACCTCCATCGCCTTCTCGGCGAGGGGCTTCATGCGGACGAACCACTGCTTGGAGAGGCGGGACTCGACGACGGTGTGGCAGCGGTAGCAGTGGCCGACCTGGTTGTCGTAGTCCTCGACGTGGTCGAGGAAGCCGCCGGCATCGAGGTCGGCGACGATCTTCTCGCGGCACGCGAAGCGGTCGAGGCCCGCGTAGGCGGCGCCGGCCAGCTCGTTCATCGTGCCGTCGCCGTTCATGATGTTGATCTCCTCGAGGCCGTGGCGCTTGCCGACGAGGAAGTCGTTCGGGTCGTGGGCGGGGGTGATCTTCACGATGCCCGTGCCGAACTCGCGCTCGACGTAGTCGTCGGGGAGGACGGGGATCTCGCGGCCCGTGAGCGGGAGGACCACGGTCTTGCCGTGGAGGTGCAGGTAGCGCTCGTCCTTGGGGTTCACCGCGACGGCCGTGTCGCCCGGGAGCGTCTCGGGGCGGGTCGTGGCGACCATGATGTAGTCCTTGTAGGCCTCGCCCTTCACGCCGAGGGCGGAGCCGACGACGGGGTAGCGCACGTACCAGAGGTGGCCGTGGTTGGGCTCGTGCTCGATCTCGTCGTCCGCCAGCGCCGTGCCGCAGCGCGGGCACCAGTTCACGATGTAGTTGCCGCGGTAGACGAGGTCCTTCTCGTACATCTCCGTGAAGACCTCGGCGACGGCGCGCGAGAGGCCCTCGTCCATCGTGAAGCGCTCGTGCGACCAGTCGCAGGAGCAGCCGAGGGCGCGGAGCTGCTTGACGATCGTGCCGCCGTATTGCTTCTTCCACTCCCAGACACGCTCGACGAACGCCTCGCGGCCGAGGTCCTGGCGGCGCTTGCCCTCCTTGCGCAGCGCCTTCTCGACGACGTTCTGCGTGGCGATGCCGGCGTGGTCGGTGCCGGGGACCCAGAGCGTGTCGTCGCCGCGCATGCGGTGCCAGCGCACGAGCACGTCCTGGATCGTGTCGTTGAGGGCGTGGCCCATGTGGAGGATGCCCGTCACGTTGGGCGGCGGGATGACGACGGAGTAGGGCTTGCCCTTGCCGGACGGCTTGAAGGCGCCGGAGTTCTCCCAGATCGGGTACCATTTGGCCTCGACTGCCTTTGGATCGTAGTGCTTGTCCATGGTGGTTCGAAAGTTCGCAGGTTCGAAAGTTCGCGGGTTCAAAACGAACGCAAGCCCGGAGGTGTCGCGTGCAAGGGGAACTTGCGAACGGCGGCGGAGCCGCCCTGCGAACCTGCGAACTTGCGAGCGCGCGCGGCGCGGCCCGCGCTAGAAGCGGATGCCGGCCGCGCCGAAGACGACTACGTCGTCGGTGTAGACGTCCACGCCGCCGTTCACGTAGACGCGGCGCGCGAACGTGAGCGAACCGCCGACCGTGACGCCCCACTGGTCGCTCGAATCCTGCTCGAAGCCGTCGAGGTCGAGCGACGAGAAGACCGGACCGGCGAAGACGCCGATCGAGGAGGGATACATCTCGTGGACCGGGAACATGTCGTTGAGGAGCTCGAACGTGAGGAACGCCTCGACCTGGCCGGTACCGAAATCGTTGGAATCCGTGTAGGCGTATTCGGCGCCGAGGTTCACGCGGAAGCGCGAGAAGGTGGACATGATGTCGAACTGGTCGTCGTCGATCAGCGCGGCCCAGAAGCCGGCGCCGCCGCCGAGCGTCGTGTCGCCCTTGAGGAAGAAATCGTCCCCGCTCACGTCCGCCACGCCGATGAACCCGTAGATCGTGAGCCACCGGGCGATGTCGTAGCCGAGGTAGACTTCGGCGCGCATCAGCTCGAGCGCGCCTTCGGCGCCGCCCTTCGACGTCACGGTCCGCTCGCCCGTGCGCCCGCGGATGCCGGCGTGCAGGCCGGACATGTCGATGGAGTTGAGCGCGTAGTTTTCGATCGTGCCGTCGGCCGGCATCTGCGAAACGGCGGAGGCCGTGGTGGCGGCGAGCATTGCGGCGGCGCCGGCGGCGAGAAGTTGTTTGGTCATGGTCGTGACGTTCCTTTTGGATTGATTTGCGGCGGGCCGATGGTCTATAATCGGCCGCACCGACCCCACCTGCGGGGTGGGAACGCGCTCCATCCTACCCGATTCCGGAAAAAAACTCAAAGGATTTTTCGCATGGCCGCCAAGACACCGTCCGCTCTCGCCGCCGTCGCCGCGCTGGCCGCCCTGGCCGCGGGCTGTTTCGAACACGCGGCCCCGCGGCGCGACGTGACCGCGTTTTCGCCCGCCGAGGCTGCGCGGCTGCGCGACTCGGTCACGTTCCTCGACTACTCGCTCGCCGAAGGGCTGGACGCCTTTCCGGCCGACCTCGGGTCCTACCCGGCGCTGCGGCGCGTCTCCGTCCGCGGGCAGAAGGCGGCCGCCGAGGTGCCCGCCTCGGTCGCGGACGCGAAGGGGCTCTACGAGCTCGACCTGGCCGGCACGGGTCTCAAGGACCTGCCGCCCGAAGCGGCGTCGCTGCCGGCGCTGCGCCACCTCTACCTCTCCGACAACGGCCTCGCGGCCCTCCCGGCCGCCGTCTGCGGCATGAAGGGCCTGACCTACCTCAACCTCGACCGCAACGCGCTCACGAACCTGCCGGACGCCGTCGGCGACCTGGCCGGCCTCAAGTGGGTGCGCCTCAACGGCAACAAGCTGCGCGACCTGCCCGCCTCGGCCGCGGGCTGGACGCAGGTGCGCCGACTCTACCTGCGCGGCAACGGCCTCAAGGAGGTCCCGCCGGTCGTCCTGCAGATGAAGTCGCTGGAAGAGATCGACCTCGGGGACAACGACCTGGCCGAGCTGCCCGAGGGCCTGTGCGCGCTGCCGAAACTGCACCGCATCGAGGTGGACGGCAACGCGCGGCTCGCGGCGCTGCCGCAGTCGATCACGAACATGACGCAGCTCACGCACCTGTTCGCGTTCCGCACGGCGCTGCCCGCCGCCGAAATGGAGCGCGTCCGCGGCGCCTGGTCCTCGCAGGAGGATCTCGTGCGCCATTTCATCGCCTTCTAGCTTTCCGCACCCCTGTAGCTCAGCTGGACAGAGCAGCTGCCTTCTAAGCAGCTGGTCGCCGGTTCGAATCCGGCCAGGGGTACCAGCCCGCCACCCGGAACGAAGCCGACATGGAAAACCACGACAAACCCGCCTTCACGATCCTCGGCTCCGCCGCCGCCGAGGGAATCCCGGCCCTGTTCTGCGACTGCCGCGTCTGCCGCGAGGCCGCCGCCAAGGGCGGCCCCGAGGTCCGCGTCCGCACGAGCTACAACTTCGGCGGCGACGTCCAGATCGACTTCGGCCCGGACGCGCTGCAGGCCTGGCAGGGCCACCGCGACCTGCTGCGCCGCATGCGCCACGTCCTCGTGACGCACGCCCACGAGGACCACCTGCAGCCCACCGACCTGGTCTACAAGGGGCGGTGGTTCGCCTCCGTCGCCGCCCTGCCGTCGGTCCTCGAGATCCACGGCACCGCCCCCACGCGCGAGCGCCTCGCCCGCGAAATCTGGTTCGGCGAAGAGACGTTCGCCGAGAAGTTCCGCAACTGCGGCCTCGCGTTCCACGAGTTCAAGCCGTTCGACTCCTTCCCGCTGGCCGGGTGCGACGGCTTCGTCCGCACCTTCGCCGCCGACCACTGGAAGAAGCTCGACCCGTGCGTGTTCCTCGTCACGCTGCGCGGGCGCACCGCCTTCGTGTGCAACGACACCGGCTGGCTTCCCGACGCGACGTGGGACGCGCTCGCGAAACTGCGCGGCGAGGTCGCGATCGACGTCGCCGTGCTCGACGACACGGGCATGCTCGCGGGCGCGCCGGAGGGCCCCGCCGGGAGCGACGTCTGGACGCGCGGCCACATGAGCGCGCCGACGATCCTGAAGGCCTACGACAAGCTCGATTCGCTCGGCCTGCTCGCGCCCGGCTGCATCCGCGCGGTGAACCACTTCTCGCACAACGGCGGCTCGACCCACGGCGAGCTCCGCGCCTTCTACGAGCCGCGCGGCATCGTCGTCGGCCACGACGGGCTCGTGCTGTAGCCGTGTTCCGCTACGTCCTGAAGCGCATCGCCCTGATGGTGCCGACGTTCCTCGGCATCACGGCGCTGTGCTTCCTCCTGACGGCGCTCGTGCCGGGCGGGCCGGTCGAGCAGCAGCTCTCGCGCATGCGCGGGCTCGGCGGCGGCACGGCGGGCGCGGTGGCGGCCGGGTCGGCGGCCCGCGGCGCCGGCCACGCCGCTCTCGGCGAACAGATGCGCAAAAACCTGGAGAAGAGCTTCGGCTTCGACAAGCCGCTCCCCGTTCGCTACTGGAACTGGCTCGTGCGCGACCGCTGCGGCCTGCGAGCCAAGTCCGTCCAATACACCGACCGCACGGCGTGGGACCTCATCGCCTCGCGCATCCCCGTGTCGCTCTGGTTCGGCGTGCCCGGCTTCTTCCTCGCCTACCTCGTGTGCATTCCGCTCGGGATCGCCAAGGCGGTGCGGCGCGGGACGGCGTTCGACGTGGCATCCTCCGCGCTCGTGTTCGCCGGCTACGCGATCCCCGCCTTCGCGCTCGGCATGCTGCTCAAGACGCTGCTGTGCGGCACGTCGGAGGCCTTCTGGGACGTGCTGCCGCTCGGCGGCTTCGAGAGCGACGGTTTCGCCTCGCTGCCGCTGCGCGCGAAAATCGCCGACCGCCTTTCGCACATGGTGCTGCCGGTCGTCTGCTACATGGCCGGCTCGTTCGCGATGCTGACGCTGCTCGTGAAAAACTCGCTCCTCGACCAGCTCGGCGCCGACTACGTGCGCACCGTGCTGGCGCGCGGGGCGACGCTGCGGCGCGCCGTCTGGCGCCACGCGCTGCGCAACGCGCTCGTCCCGGTGGCGACGGGCTTCGGCGGCGTCCTCGCCGTGTTCTTCGCCGGCTCGGTCGTCGTGGAGTCGGTCTTCGACATCCCCGGCATGGGCAAGCTCTCGCTCGAGGCGCTCGAAACGCGCGACTACCCCGTGTTCCTCGGGCTTCTCTCCGCCACCTCGATCCTCGGACTCGCCGGCCAGCTCCTCTCGGACCTGGCCTACGTCGCGATCGACCCCCGCGTCCGCTTTTCGAAGTGACGCGCCGGCGGCTCCGCGGCGGCGCGTCCGCGTTGCGGCGCCCGCGCCCGTTGTGCTAGAATCGCGGGCGTCGAAAGGAACATCCCATGGACCTCACACCCGAACAGAAGGACCTCGTCCGCGCCTGGGCCGCGCAGGGCGATTCGATTTCGGACATCCAGACCAGGCTCGCCTCCGAATGCGGCGTGCACCTCAGCTACATGGACACGCGTTTTCTCCTGATCGACCTCTCCGTTTCGGTCGCCGAGAAGAACGCGAAGAAGGATGAGCCGCCGCCCGCGCCGGAGCCGGAACCCGAGGGCTACGGCGCCGCACCGCCGCCGCCCGGCGCGGACGCGGAGGCGGAGCTGCCGCCCGGCGCGGACGAAGAGGACGCCGGGCTTCCCGGGGAAGGGCCGGAGGACGCGGCGCCGCCCGCCGCGGGCGCCGTGCAGGTCGAGCTCGCGCGCATCCAGCGCCCGGGGTTCGCCGCGTCCGGCTCTCTCACGTGCTCGGACGGCGTGAAGGGCGAATGGGGCATCGACGCCTACGGCCGCCTCGCGCTCGCCTTCCCCGACGACAAGGGCTACCGCCCCTCCGCCGCCGACCAGCAGGCGTTCATGGAAAAACTCCGGAGCCTCCTGTCCGCGGGGTATTAGACATGGTCGACTCGGTGAAAACAATCGGTTTCGTCGGCGCGGGGCACATGGGCGGGGCGATGCTCCGCGGGCTCGCGGCGGCGGACTTCAAGCCTTCGCTGCGCGTGTTCGACGCCGATCCGGCCCGGACGGCCGCGCTCGCCGCGGAACTCGGCGCGGCGGCCGCCGCTTCGCCGGCGGACCTCGTGGCGGGGTGCGACGCCGTCGTCCTCGCCGTCCGCCCCGGCGACCTGCCCGCCGTGCTCGCGCAGCTGCGCGGGAGCGCGCCGCTCTACCTTTCCATCGCCGCCGGGCGCCGCGTCCGGTGGCTCGAAGAGCGGCTTCCGGCCGGGGCGCGCGTCGTTCGCGCGATGCCGAACCTCGGCGTGTCGGTCGGTCTCGGCATGACCGCCTACGCGGGCGGTTCGCGCGCGACCGGAGAAGATCTCGCCCTCGCCGGCCGCATCTTCTCCTCCTTCGGCAAGGCCGTGCGCCTGCCCGAGGAAAACCTCGACGCCGTCACCGCGCTCTCCGGCTCCGGCCCCGCGTTCTTCGCGCAGTTCCTGCGCGCGATGGCGGACGGCGGCGCGGCGCTCGGCCTGGACCCCGCCACGGCCGCGACCCTCGCGCTGCAGACGATGCTCGGCACGGCGACGGTCCTTTCGCGCCCCGGCGCGCCCGCGGTCGGAGACTTCATCGCCGCCGTCGCCACCAAGGGCGGCACGACCGCGGCCGGCAAGGCGGTGCTGGACGCCTCGGACCTCGACGCCACGGCCGCCGCGGCGCTCGCCGCCGCCGCGCGGCGCGCGGCCGAACTCGCTTCGTGCTGACGGACCCCGCCGCGTGAACGAGTCCCTGCCGTCCGTCTCCGTCCTCGTCCCGACGCTCAACAGCGCGCGGACGCTCGGCGCGTGCCTCGATTCGGTGCGCGCGCAGGACTGGCCGGCGGGGCGGCTGGAGATCGTCCTGGCGGACGCCGGTTCGACCGACGGCACGATCGGCATCGCCCGCGAGCGCGGCGTGGAAAAGATCGTCGGCAACCCGCTGCGCACGGGCGAGGCGGGCAAGACGGCGGCCGCGAAGGCGGCGTCGGGCGACCTGCTCGCGCTCGTGGACAGCGACAACGTGCTGCCCGATCCGGGCTGGCTGCGGCGCATGGTCGCGCCGTTCGCCGATCCGGCCGTGGCCGCCGCCGAGCCGCTCGGCTACGCGGCGCGGCCGGAGGACCCGCCGCTGGTGCGCTACTTCGCGCGGCTCGGGATGAACGACCCGTTCTGCCTGTTCGTCGGCAACTACGACCGGCGCTGCGCCGTGACGGGGCGCTGGACGGAGCTGCCGGTGGAGGCGGAGGACCGCGGCGGATGGCTCGCGGTGCGGCTCGTGCGCGGGCGGCCGTTTCCGACGATCGGCGCGAACGGCTTCCTGATCCGGCGCTCGCTGCTGCCGCGAACGCGCGTCGACCCCTACTGGTTCGACGTGGACGTGCTGCAGGACCTGGCGGCGACGTCGCCGGACGGCGCGGTGACGGTCGCGAAAGTCGACACGGACGTCGTGCACCTCTACTGCGATTCGTTCGAGGCGTTCCGGCGCAAGCAGGAGCGGCGCGTGCGCGACTTCCTGCATTTTTCGGGGCGGCGCGCGGAGCCGGCGCGGCCCGGCGTCCCGCCCGCGGGGCGGCCGCCGCTGCTGCGGGGAATCGTCCGCTTCTCGCTCGCCGTCCTGCTCGGCTTCCCGCTCGCGCGGCAGGCGCGCCGCGGCGCCGCGGCTTCGCCCGATCCGGAGGCGTGGGCGCTGCACGCCAAGGCGTGCCGGCTCACGTTCCGCGTCTACGCGGCGGCGGCGCTCCGGCGCGTCTTGCGCGGCCGCGGGGCGCCCGCCGACCGCTCCGCCTGGCGCCAGTAGCGCGGCGGTCTCAGCCGCGGGAGATCTTCACGAGCACGCGCGACGTGCCGAGGTGGCGCAGGCCGAGCAGCCGGAAGAACTTCGAGAGCGGCAGCGTGGACATGTAGTGCACCTTCTCCACGCGGATGCCCAGCTCCTTGCACAGGATCAGGAAGTCCTTCACCGTGCACAGGTGGATGTTCGGCGTGTCGTACCACTGGTAGGGAAGGCGCTTGGTGACCGGCATGCGGCGCAGGAAGCCGAGGGAGTAGACGATCTTCCACATGCCGAAGTTCGGGAAGGAGACGACGCCCGCCGGCGCCACGCGCAGCAGCTCCTGGAGCGCCTTGTCCGGCCGGCGCATGACCTGGAGCGACTCGGAGAGCACCGCGCAGTCGAACGCGTCGTCCGGGATCGTCGAAAGGCCGCGGTCCACGTCCGCGCGCACCGCGTTGTGCCCGCTTTCGAGCACGCGCACGCCGCCCGCCGTGTCGAGGTCCACGCCCGTGCAGTCCAGCTCCGGCCGGCGCGCGCAGAGGAAGTTGAGGAGCCCGCCATCGCCGCACGCCAGGTCGAGCAGGCGGCGCGTCCCGCGCGGGACCATCGATTCGAGCGTCTCGTAGTCGCGGCGGCCGTCGTCGTCCAGCTCCGGCTCCGGCCGCGCGGGCTCGCGCACGAGGAACCCCGCCACGACGGCCTTGAGCTCCTGGATGTGCGTGAGGAACGCGTCGTGGCCGGCGGGCGCCTCGAGGCAGAAGTAGGACGCGTCCTTGCCGCCTTCCTGCAGCGCGCGGAAAAGCGCTTCGGACTGCTCGGGCAGGAAGAGCCAGTCGCCGGAAAGCGCCACGACGAGCGCGCGCGCCTTCACGGGCGCGAGCGTCCGCGCGAGCGAGCCGCCGGAACGCGCCGCGAGGTCGAACTCGTCCATGGCGCGCGTGATGCGCAGGTAGGAGTTGGCGTCGAAGCGCGCGATGAACTTGTTGCCCTGGTGCTCGAGGTAGCTCTCGACCTCGAAGACGGAGCCGGCCGCCGCGTCCGCGCCGGCGCCCGAGGCGCCGGCCGGGGCGGGAGAGGGGACGCCGCGGCGGCGGCGCCCGAACTTCTCCCCCATCAGCGCGTTGGAGAGGTAGGTGATGTGCGCGAGCTTGCGCGCCTGCGCCAGACCCGCGTCGGGCGCGTCGGAGCCGTAGTAGTCGCCGCCGCGGAAGTTGGGGTCGCCTTCGATCGCGTCGCAGCCCACGACGTCGAACGCGAGCGCCTGCGCAGTGAGCGAGGCGCCGGTCGCGATCGCCACGACGCGCCGCGCGAAGTCCGGGAACCGGATCGCGAACTCGAGCGCCTGCATGCCGCCGAACGAGCCGCCCACGACGGCGTGCACGTGCTCGAAACCAAGCTGCAGGAGCAGCCGGCGGTGCACGTCCACGATGTCGCCCACGGTGATCGCGGGAAACGAGCCGCCGTAGGGGCGCCCGGTGCGCGGGTCGATCGAGGAAGGGCCCGTGGTCCCCATGCAGCCGCCGAGGACGTTCGCGCAGACGACGAAATACCGGTCCGTGTCGATGCCGCCGCCGGGGCGGACCATGTCGAACCACCAGCCGGTGGGCTTGCGGTCGCCGCGGTGGACGCCCGCCACGTGCGCGTCGCCCGTGAGCGCGTGGCAGACGAAGACCACGTTGTCCTTGGCGGGCGAAAGCGTGCCGCAGGTCTCGTAGGCGACGTCGACGCGCGGCAGGACCCCGCCCTTTTCGAGGCGGAGCCCCTCCGGCGGGAGGTCGAGGCGCAGGAAGCGCGTTTCGGTGACGAGCGGTTCGTCCATGGCGGCGCGGGATTCTACACCGGTCGCGCCGCGTTTGCAAACGCGCCGGCCGCCGCGGCGGAGCGGTTGCCCCGCGGCGGGGTGCGGTGGTAGAATCGCGCCCCGTCCGGCAACGGATCCCGTCCCATGATTTTCGACCGCCCCCTCACCGCGGAGGAACGCCGCGTCTCCGTCCGCCGCCTCGCGCTCTACAACCTGCTCAACGGCGGCTCCTACGTCTGCGTCGGCGAGACGGTGATGGTGCTCGTCGCCGTCCGTCTGGGCTGCCCGGACGCGGTGTCGGCCGCGATCGGGACGATGCTCTACGTCGGCTTCGCGGCGCTGCCGCTCGGCCGCTTCGCCGCCGCGCGCATCGGCGCGGCGCGCGCGGCGGGCGGGTTCTGGGTCCTGCGCAACGCCTTCGCGCTGCTCCTGCCGGCGGCGGCGCTCTGGGGACCCCGCCACCCGGTCCTCGTGGCGGCGACGGTCCTGTTCGCCTCGTTCGGCTTCTACGCGTGCCGCGCCGCGGGCGTCGTGCTGCACGTCCCGATCGTGGGCGACGCGACGGCGGAGGAGGAGCGCGGCGCCGTCCTGGGGCGCCTCGGCGCGCTGTTCTACCTGGGGATGTGCACGGGCATGGCCGGCGTCCTGTGGGCGCTGCACCGCTCGGATTCGTTCGGCACGCTCGCGGCGGTGGTCGCCGCCGGGTCGGCGCTCGGCGTGTGGGCGTCGTGGTTCCTCGCCCGCGTCCACGAAACCGCCGCGCTGCGCGAGGGCGCGCGCAAGCCGGTTCTGGCGGACCTCCGCGAAATCGCCGCCAACCGCGCTTTCATGCGCCACGTCCTGGCGTGCTGCTGCCTCAACCTCGCGGCGATGCTCGTGCAGCCCGCGAGCGTGATCGTCCTCAAGCGCGGCTACGGCGCGACCGACCTGCAGGCGATGCTGTTCGCGGCCTCTTCGTCCGTCGCCTCGGCCGTCGGTTCGGCGCTGAACGGCCCGCTCGCGCGCCGCTTCGGCCCGCGCCGCGAGATGGTCGCGGCCTACCTCGGGCTGCTGGCCGTGGCGCTGTTCTGGATGTTGTTGCCGGCCGCGTCCGCCGCGTCGGCCGGCGCGGGGATGGCGGCTCTCTGGGCGGCGGGCTTCTTCCTGCTCGGCGCGGCCCGGGTGGTCATGGACAACGCCATCGGGCACTACTCGATCTCGGTCGTGGAGCCGCGCCTGCGCGTGTCCGCTTCGGCGATCCTCTACACCGCGATGGGCGCCCTCGCGGGTCTCGTCGGCCTCGCGGCCGCGTCGATCCTCATGTTCGTCGCCTCCTCGGGCGGCGCGACGGACGCGCCCGGCCCCGCGGCGATCGCCGCCTACCGCTCGTATTTCCTTTCGGTCTTCGTTCTCCTCGCGCCCCTCGCCGTCTTCCTGTTCCGGGTGATCCCGCTGCCGGCCGACGTCCGCGCGCGCCTGCACCGGAACCACGTCCAGCATTGACGCGCGTGAAACTGCCCGACCTGCCCGTTTCGGCCGCCTTTCCGGCCCTGCGCCGCGCCCTCGCGGGGCGCACGGCCGCCGTGCTGTGCGCGCCGCCCGGTTCGGGCAAGACGACGCTCGCGCCGCTCGCGCTGCTGGACGAACCGTGGCTCGCGGGCCGGAAAATTCTCCTGCTCGAACCCCGCCGCATGGCCGCGCGCGCCGCGGCCTGGCGCATGTCGGACCTCGCCGGCTCGCCGCTCGGCGGGCTCGTCGGCTACCACGTCCGGCTCGAGCGCAAGGCGTCGCGCGAGACGCGGATCGAGGTTCTCACCGAAGGCCTGCTTTCGCGCCGGATCCTCGCCGATCCCGAACTCGCCGGCACGGGCCTCGTCGTGTTCGACGAGTTCCACGAGCGTTCGCTGCACGCCGATTTCGGCCTCGCGCTCGCGCTCGACGTGCAGCGCGGCCTGCGCCCCGACCTGCGCCTGCTCGTCATGTCCGCCACGCTCGACGCCGACCGCGTCGCGATGCACATTGGCGGCGGCCCGCACGGGCCCGCGCCGGTCGTCCGCGCCGACGGCCGCCTCTTCCCCGTCGAGACGGCGTGGCTCGACCTGCGTCACGAGCCGGACCTCGCCGCCCGCGCCGCGGCGGGCGTCCGCCGCGCGCTCGCGGAGCGCCGCGGCTCGGTGCTCGCGTTTCTGCCGGGCGAAGGCGAAATCCGCGCGGCCGCGCGCCTGCTCGGAGAGTCGCGGCCCGGGCCGGACGTCGACCTGATGCCGCTCTACGCCTCGCTCCCGCGGGCGGAACAGGACGCCGCGCTGCGGCCGTCGCCGCCCGGCCGCCGCAAGGTCGTCCTCGCCACGTCGATTGCCGAATCCTCCCTCACGATCGACGGCGTCGAATCGGTCGTCGACTGCGGCCTTGCGCGCGTTTCGCGCTTTTCGCCGGATACCGGCATGTCGCACCTGGAGACGGTCCGCGAGACGCGCGACCGCGCCGACCAGCGCCGCGGCCGCGCCGGACGCCTCGGCCCCGGCTTCTGCCTCCGGCTCTGGAGCGAAGAGGAAGACCGCCGCCTCGCCCCCGCCGCGCCGCCGGAAATCCTCCAGGCCGATCTGGCGCCCGTCGCGCTCGCCGCCGCGGACTGGGGTTCGACCGACCCGGCCGCGCTGCCCTGGCCCACGCCGCCGCCGCGCGCCGCGTGGAACCAGGCGCTCGCGCTGCTGCGCGCGCTCGGCGCGCTCGACGCGCAAGACCGCGTCACGCCCCACGGCCGCGACATGGCGCGCCTCGGCGCCCATCCGCGCCTCGCGCACATGATGCTCGCGGCGCCATCCGCCGCCGCGCTGCGCGAGGCTTGCCTCCTCGCCGCCGCGCTTTCCGAAAACCTGCCCGCGTCCGCGCGGCCGTCGTCCAACGCCGAGCACCTCGTCGGCGACCTGGAACGCGGCGGCGGCGCCGTCCCCGCGCCCGCCCGGGCCCGCATCCGCGAACTCGCCGCGGCGTGGGAGCGGCAGATCGGGTCGCAAGTTCCGGGCTCGCGCGTTCGACCTGCGGACCCGCGAACCTGCGAACTCGGAACGGACGCCGCTCCGTCCACCGGATGTCTGCTTTCGTTCGCCTGGCCCGACCGCCTCGCGCGGCGCCGCACGCTCGCGCGCGACGACGGCCGCTACCGGCTCGCCGGCGGCCGCGGCGCCAAGCTCGCGCCGGGCGACGGCCTCGCGCGCCACGAGTGGATCGTCGTCGCGGACGTCGACGACGCGGACGCCGACGGCGCGATCCGCCTCGCCGCGCCGATCGCCGCGGCCGACGTCGAGCGTCTCTTCGGCGGCCGGGCGCGGACCGCCCGGGTCCTCGCGTGGAACGACCGGCTCCTGCGCGTCGACGCCGTCGAGCGCGTCATGCTCGGCGAAATCCTCTGGAAGGAGCGCCCGCTGCGCGACCCCGATCCGGAAGCCGTGCTCGCCTGCCTCTGCCGCGGTCTCCGCGCCGCCGGAATCGGCCGGCTGGGCTGGACGGACGCCGCCCGCGCGCTGCAGGCCCGCGCCGCGTTCGCGCGCCGCGCGTTGCCGGAGGAAAACGTGCCCGACCTCTCCGACGAAGCGCTCGCCGCGGAACTCGAAACGTGGCTCGGCCCGCGCCTCTACGGACTCTCGACGCTCGCGCAGGCGGCCGCGGTCGATCTCGTGCCGGCGCTGGAAGGGCGGCTCGGCGCGGTCGCGGCGCGGCTCGCCGAATGGGCGCCGTCGCACCTGGCCGTGGCGAGCGGATCGCGCATCCGCATCGACTACGCGGGCGCGGCGCCGACGGCGTCAGTGCGGCTGCAGGAATGCTTCGGGATGCTCGACACCCCGCGCGTCGCCCGCGGCCGCGTTCCGGTGCGCCTGCAGCTGCTCTCGCCCGCGATGCGTCCGGTGCAGATCACGGACGACCTGGCCTCGTTCTGGCGCGAGGGCTATCCGGAAGTGCGCAAGGAGCTCCGCGGCCGCTATCCGCGCCACGAGTGGCCCGAGGACCCGGTCCGCGCCGCCGCCACGCGTCGCGCCAAGCCGCGAAAGTGACGCCCCACGCGTTCAGCGCCGGCCCCTCGACAGGCCCTGCACGACGTAGCGGCGCTCGAGGGGAACCGCGTTTTCGAAGTGCAGGACGCGGTCGGCGCCGTCCTCGTCCGAAACGCCGAGCACCTCCACCACGTCGATGCGGAACGGCGAGGGCGGGCGCTTTCGCATGTAGTTCGCGGCCGCGCGGCACAGCGCGTGGCGCTTGCGCCGGTCGATCGCCCCGAGCCCGCCGCCGAGCGCGTCCGTCGTGCGCGTCTTGACCTCGACGAACACCGTCATCGGACGGCGGCCCGCGTCGGCCGGTTCCATCACCAGGTCGATCTCGTCGCGTCCCACGCGCACGCGGCGGCCGATCGTCCGGAGCCGTTTCTCCTCCGGTTCCATTTCCTTGGTCAGGTAGCGTTCGGCGCGCCGTTCGCCCCACTCGCCCTGCGCCTTCGCGTAGGCCGTCCCTCGCAGCGGCCTCGGCGGAGCCTCGTCCGCCTTCGCCGCGGCCCGGCGTTTCCCGTCCGGCCGCGACCCCGCCCGGCGGTCTTCGTCCGGCCGTCCAAACGCCCGCATCGCAACTCGGCGAAGTCTGTCCGCCAATCTTCGAATCGTCATTGGTTGATCCTCCCGTTTGTTCGTTCGGTCTGTTTTCCCGCCGCCCTTCACCCGTATCCTCTCTCTCCTCGTCCCATCCCGTTTTCACTCTCCTCGTCCCATCCCGACTCAATCCCACCGTGGAAAATTTCTCGCTCCCCCTCGCGTTCTCCGGTCATTCTCCGCCCCGTTTGGCGGCCGGTTTCGGCCGCCGTTTCCGTCTCGCCGTTCAAGAGTTACGCCAGGCGCCGCATGCGGTCGCGCGGCTCGACCGGGCGCGGCCGCAATCCCGCCGCGAACGCCTTCACCGTCGCCGTGCCGGGGTCCGCCAGCCGTTTCCGGACCGCCCGCCGCGCGTCCGGCAGCAGCGCCCGCTGCAGCGGCGGCAGCCGCTTCTCCGCCGCCGGTTCTTCGGCGAGCAGGAGCGACGCCGGACACGGGTCGCCGAGTCCCTGGCTCTCCCGCACCGCCGCCGCCAGCCGCCGGTAGCCCAGCAGAGCGCCGTAGTGCGCAAGGAGCGCCGGGCAGTTTTCCGCAATCCAGCCCTTCAGGCCCGCCGGGCGGCCGACGATTTCCCCGCCTTCGTCCCGGATCAGCGAACTGTCCACCGACGCCTCCGCGTCGAGCAGCATCGAGCCGAGCTTGATCTTCTCCTCCACGCGCCCGCGGCCGCGCGCCGCCTCGTATTGGGCGCGCAGGTCGGCCGGCGAGGGCGGCGCGTGGACTG
>JAFTHC010000265.1 GCA_017457625.1 Kiritimatiellia bacterium | reverse complement strand
TCTCCGAGCTCAAGCCCGAGGAGAACGTCACGCTCTACCTCGACGCCGCGCACCGCGGCCTCGGCACCGGCTCCTGCGGCCCGGACACGCGCCCGGCCTACCGCATCGGCCCGGGCACCTACCGCCTCGCCTACTGGGTCTTCCCGGTCTAGCGCGCCGGTCCGCCGAGCAGGCGGGAAACGCGGAGAAACTCGGTCGCGCTCCAGGCCTGCGCGTCGCAGCCGCGGCCGGCGTGCGGCGCGTCGCCGTCCGCGATTTCCGGCAGGTGCCCGATGCAGCCGCTCTCCAGGAGCGGCAGCGCGGAAGCGAGCAGCGAACGCGCGGCGGCCGCCGCGGACGCGCCGTGGACCTTCACGAGCGCTTCGGCGTAACTCGGGAACGGCCACGGCCACGCCGTGCCGTTGTGGTAGGCGGGCTTGCGGCGCGTGTCTTCGTCGCCCTCGTAGCGGCCCCAATACGGCGCGTGCGGGTCGTTGAGGAGCGCGCCGTCCGCGCCGCGGATCGGCAGCGCGAAGTCCGTGCGGCCCGGGGCGAGCGTGCGGATCGCGCCGGGAACGAGCAGCCGCTCCGAGGACGCGACGACCGCGCGCGCGGCGGGGTGGTCCGCGCCGATCGCGCCGAGCGTGACGGCGAAGAGCTGGTTGCAGCGCAGGTGGTCGTCCGCGACCGCGTCGGCCGCGGGGCGGAAGCCGCCGGGCGCGTGCAGGCAGTCGGAGAGGAAGCCGCGTTCCGGCGACCAGAAGAAGCGCAGCAGCGATTCGCGGGCGGCGTCGCGCAGACCCCGCCACGGACCCTTCGGCTCGAGAGACGCGGCGAGGTCGAGCGCGGCGATCCAGAGCGCCTGGATTTCGACGGGGTAGCCTTCGCGCGGCGTGCCGGCCGGCCAGTTCGTGTCCATCCACGTGAAGTGCGGCGGCGAGAAGACGAGCGCGCTGGCCGGATCGACGCGGATGCCGTTCGGGGTGCCCGCGAGATAGCCGCGGAGGATGCGGAGGACGACCTTTGCGAGGTCGGCCGGCGGCTTGCCGCCGCCGACCTCGCCCGCTACAACGCAGAACCACAGCGGCGCGTCGGAGGTGTCGCGGTTGGAGGCGTCGGCGCCGTGGATCATGTTCGGGAGCGTGCCGCGGTCTTCGAAGGCGCCGAACTTGCGCAGCACGGCGAGTGCGACGTCGACGAGGCCGTCCGCGAGCAGGCCGCGCAGCGCGATGAACGTGTCGCGCCCCCAGTCGAGGAACCACGGGAAGCCGGCGATCACGGTCGGCGCGTCCTCGCGGACCGCGAGAAACGCGCGGGATGCGGCCGAAAGGGCCGCGTCGAAGCCGCCTTCGGCGGCGTTCGCAGGTTCGCCGGTTCGCAGGTTGAACTTTCGGACTTTCGGACTTTCGGACTTGCGAACCTGCGAACCGTCTTCCGGCACGGCGGCTTCGAGCGCCACCGAGTCTCCGCCGGCGAGCGTGGCGGAGAACCAACCGGGGCTGAAACAGTCGCCGGAGCCGTCCTGGCCGCGCGAGGCCTCTTCCGGGTGCGCGACCATGTAGTGCCACTCCGGCTCCGGGACGAAGCGGCCGCCGCCGAGCCGGACCGCGAGCGGGACGCGGCCGGGGGGCGCGAAGAGGAAGCCGTCGGCGCGCGGGGAAACGGCGGGCGGGAAATCGCGCTCGGGGCCGGCGAAGGCCTTGGTCTTCTCGTGGAAGGAGCGCGATTCGACGTCGGGCCGGAGGATCAGCTCGACGGTTTCGCCGTCGTCCGCGCGGGCGGGATCGCCGCCGCCGGACCGGCGCGCGAAGGCGAGCGTGGCGCGGTTTTCGCCGGGCGCGAGCCGCAGTTCGGCCGAGAGCGCGACCGTGCGACCGGTGCCGACCGGCGCGTCGAAGGTCCACGTGACGGCGTCCGGCGCGGCGCGGAAGGCGCGCAGGCACGCCGAGTCGAGCGGCGTGGAGAAACCCTGGTGGACGACCCAGGCGCGGACGCGCGGGAGCAGCACGACGCGGTCGCACGGGACGGCCGGGTCGGGGTTGGCGGCGAGCAACGCGTCGTATTGGCTGCGCACTTCGCCGAAGCGGGCGCGGACGCGCGCCATGGCGCCGCGGCCGTTGACGAGAAGCGCGGCGAAGTCGCCGCGGCGGACCTCGGCGCCGCTTTTTCCGAGGCGCGGCGCGCGGCAGCGCGCGGGCAGGACCTGGAGCGCGACGGCGCCGCGCAACGGGCGCTCGGGCGCGGAGAGCTCGAGGCGGAGCGTGGCGGGTAGCGGCTCGTCCGCGTCCGTGGCGGGGTGGTCGACAAAAGCGGCGTGCGAGCCGTCCGCGAGCGCGAACGAGCCCGCGCTCTTGCGCAGCGCGCGGCCGCCGGCGGCGTATTCGAGGTGCGCGCGGAAGGGCGCGGCGGCTCGCACGAGGAGGAAATTGCCGGCGGGGAGCGGGACGACGCGGCGCTCGTCCTCGGGGAAGCGGCAGGTCGTGACGGGCGGCATCGCGCCGGGCGGCAGGAAGCGCGCGACGGCGGCGAGCGGGTCCGCGGCGAGGGCGTCCGCGAGGGCGTCGACGTCTTCGTCCGGGTCGAGCGGGCGGCCGCCGGTGAGCACGCGGCGCAGGCGCAGCGCGGCCATGCGCAGCTCCTGGCGGCGCACGGCGGCGGGCGGCTCGCGCGAGGGCGGCGCCGCCAGCGCCGCGTCGAGCGCGGCGAGGTCCGCGGAATCGCGCGACAGGCAGACGACCTGCCCGGGGGTGAGGCGGGCGGTCGCTTCGCTCCCGGAAGGACGAAGGGTGTCGCCCGGTGCGCCGGTCCCGGTCGTCGAGTCGAAGAGGACGACGGCGCCGGCGGCGTCGAAACCGCTCCAGGAAACGGGCTGCGGGTTGTCGGGATCGAGGTTGGCGAGGACGAGAAGGTCGCCGGGTCCGCAGGTCCGCGGGTCGCGGGTCGAAGATTCGCCGCGGGAGCCGCGTTCGCCGGCCTTCGACTTTCGGCTTCCGGCTTTCGACCTTCGCAGCAGCGCGAGCGAATTGCCGTCCCCCCGCTGGACCATCTCGACGCGCGCGCCGGCGCCGAAGGCGGGGTGGAGCGAAAGGAGGGCGTTGAGGCGGCGGATGGCGGCGACCTGGTTGTCGGGCGCGCCCCAGCGCAGGGCGGAGGCGCCGTGGACGTCGACCTTCTCGGCGGCGAACCACTCGACGCCGTTCGTGATGCCGAAGCAGCCCTGCTGCGAGGCGAGCGCCGCGAGCGCGGTGCGCAGGCGCGCCCAGGAGCGGGAGCGCGCGGCGAGGCGGTTGTTGTCGTGCGTCTCGGCGTAGTGCGCGAGAGGGCCCGTCTCCTCGCCCATCGCGGTCGCGCCGGGCAGGTAGCGCTCGAACGCGGCGCGGTCGTCGGTCTGGAACAGTTCCGAGTAGGCCCAGTCGAGGCCCTGTTCGGAGATGAGATCGCGCGTCACGGAAATCTTGCCGCCGAGGCCTTCGAGGAGGAAGACCGTGTCGGGGAACTGTTCGCGGACGCGCGCCACGACGTAGCGCCACGTCTCGGCCGGGACCATGTAGCCGGCGTCGCAGCGGAAGCCGTCCACGCCCTGCGCGCACCAGAACTCGAAGACGGACGCGACGAACTGGCGGACGCCGGGCCGCGCGTGGTCGATCTCGACGAGGTCCTCCCACGTGACGCCCCACGCGCCGGGGCTGCGGAAACGTCCGTCCGGCTCGCGGCGGAACCACTCCGGGTGGTGCGTCTGGAGCGTGGAGGCCCAGCCCGTGTGGTTCGCGGGCAGGTCGATGAAGAGGCGCGCGCCGCGGACGTGCACCGCGTCCACGAGCTCGCGGAACTGGTCCAGCGGCGTCGCCGCCGGGTCGAACTCCGCCAGCGCGGGGTTCACGGCGAGGAAGTCGGTCGAAGCGAACGGCGAGCCGAAGCGCCCCATGCGCGCGTAGGTCGTGGGGACCGGGTGGACCGGCAGGAGCTGGACGACGCGGAAGCCCTCCTCCAGCACGATCGTGTCGAGCCGGCGGGCGAGCGCGCGGAACGTGCCCTCGGGCGGGATCGCCGCCCAGCCGCGGCCGTCGAGCGCGAGCGCCTCCGGCGGCGCGGCGTCGGAGCGCTCCGCCCCGCAGGCGGGGCCGAACTGGCGCGGGAAGGCGCAGTAGATCGAGGCGCCCTGCACGGTCCAGGCGGGCGAGACCTTGATCTGCACGTCGCCGCCGTCGGGCCAGAGCGGGCGCGTGGAGCCCGGCGCGAACCAGCAGGCCTTCGCGCGGAAAAAGCCGATGTCGACGAGCGGGAGTCGGACCTCCCAGACCTCGGCGCCGCCGTCCTCGCGGCGCGCCAGGCGCATCGGCACGTCGTTCCAGTCGAGCGCGAGCGGCGGGCGGTCCTCGTCGAAGCTCGCGACCGTCTCGCGGCGCCGGCGCCTGGCGCCGCCCAGCGACGTGCGCAGGACGGCGCGCCCGCCGGCGGGCGCGCCCTCGACGCGCAGCTCGAAGGAAAACGCGTCGCCGGAGTGGCGCAGAAAGCGCGCGCCGGGCGCGGGTGATTGCGAAAGAAGCATGCGCGCGATTCTAGCGCAACGCGCCGCACGCGCGCAAGGGCGCGCGACACACGCGGCTACGCGCCGGCGGCGGCGCGGATTTCGTCGCGGATCGCGAGGGCGGCGGCGCGCGGGTCGGGCGCGCCGAGGACCGGGCGCCCGACCACGACGTGCGTGGCGCCGGCGCGGATCGCGTCCGCCGGGGTCGCGACGCGCTTCTGGTCGCCGCGTTCGCCGCCCGCGGGGCGGACGCCCGGCGTGACGAGGATCGCGTCCGGCCCGAGCGCGGCGCGCAGCGCGGCCGCTTCGCGAGGCGAGCAGACGAGGCCGTGCGCGCCGGCGGCGGCGGCGAGCCGCCCGAGCGCGAGCACCTCCTCTTCGACCGTGCGCGAGACGCCGAGCTTCTCCAGGTCGGAGCCGTCGAGGCTCGTGAGGAGCGTCACGGCGAGAATCTTCGCGTCCGAGCCCGCTTCGCGGACGGCGCGCGCGGCCGCTTCGACCATCGCGGTCGAGCCCTGCGCGTGGATCGTGAGCAGGTCGGGGGCGTAGCGCAGGCACGAGCCTACGGCGCGCTCCACGGTGCGCGGGATGTCGTGGAGCTTGAGGTCGAGGAAGACGCGCTTGCCCTCGCCGCGGAGCGCGCGGAGCGTCTCCGGGCCGTCCGCGAGGAAGAGCTCGAGTCCGACCTTGTAGAAGGAGACCGCGTCTCCGATGCGCGCGACCGCGGCGGCCGCTTCCCGCGCCGAGGGGACGTCGAGCGCGACGATGGTTTCGTGTTTTTCCATGGCGGGAGCCTCAGCCGAGAAACGCCGCGTAGGCGCGGTGCGTGTGCCAGCAGTCGATCTTGGAGGCGGCCTCCCAGGGGGCGTGCATGTTCAGCAGCGGCGTGCCGACGTCCACCACGTCCATGCCGTAGCGCGAGAGGAACATCGCGATCGTCCCGCCGCCGCCCTTGTCGACCTTCCCCAGCTCGCCGATCTGCCAGCGAACGCCGGCGCGGTCGAACGTGCCGCGCAGTTCGGCGAGGAACTCCGCGCGCGCGTCGTTGGCGCCGGACTTGCCGCGCGAGCCGGTGTATTTGTTGATGCACGGGCCGGCGTGCAGCAGCGCCGCGTTGCCGGGCGAATCGAGGTCGGCGAAGTGCGGGTCGGAGGCGGCGGTGACGTCCGCCGAGAGCATCTTCGAGGCTTCGAGCGCGCGGCGCAGGACGATGTCGCGCGGCTCTTTCTCCTCGCGCTCCAGCAGCTCCGCTACGGAGTTCTCGAAGAAGGTCGATTCCATGCCGGTCGCGCCGACGGAGCCGATTTCCTCCTTGTCGCAGAGCAGCACCATCGCGGTGCGTTCGGGCGCGGCGGCGGGGCGGTCCAGCAGCGCGCGCAGCGCGGCGTAGGCGCAGACGCGGTCGTCGTGGCCGTAGCCGGCCAGGAGCGCACGGTCGAGGCCGAGTTCGCGCGGCGCGCCGGCGGGGACGATTTCCAGCTCGGCGCTCGTGAGGTCCTGCTCGGTGATGCCGTAGCGTTCCAGGAGGAGGCGCAGGACGTTCTTCTTCACGGCGTCCTTGGCGCCTTTCTTCGCGCCGGGTTCGGGCAGCGAACCGACCAGCAGGTCGAGACTCTCGCCGGGAATCGCGTCGCGCATCGGCTTGGCGGCCTGGTCCTGCCCCAGGTGCGGGAGGATGTCGGTGATGAGGAAGACGGGATCGCCGGGCGCGTCGCCGACCGCGATGTCGGCCTTGGTGCCGTCCTTGCGGACGACGACGCCGTAGAGCGCGAGCGGGATCGTGACCCACTGGAACTTCTTGATGCCGCCGTAGTAGTGCGTGTCGAAAAACGCGAGCCCGCCCTTTTCCATGACGGGGACGGACTTCAGGTCGATGCGCGGCGCGTCCGTGTGGCCGCCGACGATCCGCAGGCCGGCCTTCGTGCCCTTCTTCCCGACCACGGCGGCCATGAGCGTCTTGCCGTGGTAGCCGCGCCAGACTTTGTCGCCGGGCTCGAGCGTCTTGAAGGAATCGAGGGGGCGGAAGCCCTTCGCTTCGAGGAGCTTCACGGCTTCGGCGTAGGCGAGGCGTTCGGTCTTGGCGGTCCCGAGGAAGGCGAGGTAGTCGCGGGCGTAGGCCTCGATCTTGGCGGCCTCGGTTCCGGACGGCGCGGCCGTGACGCGCTCGACGGTCGCCTGGACCGGTTTGTTCGACGTGGTTTTCATGCGGCGGATTCTAGCACGCCCGCCGGGCGCGCCGCAAGCGCACGCGCCGGACGCGGGTCACTCCGCCGCGCGGAGCGGCGCGGGGATTTCGTCCTCGTCGCGGTCGATGCGCGCGAGGATGCCGAGAAGCAGCGACCCGGTGCGGGCGAGCGATTCGGGCGAGAGCTTGTCCATCGTGTCCTCGGGCGTGTGCCACCAGTCGTGGCGGCCGGGCGCGGAGCCGTATTCGAAATCGATCAGGTCGAGCGCCGGGAAGCCGGCCACGAGGAACGGCACGTGGTCGTCGATGATGAGCGTGGCCGCGATCGAGACGGGCGGGCACGTTTCCCGCCGCTCCAGCGCGGCCTTGAGCGCGGTCTTGGTGAGCCACGGCGTGACGTTGCGCGGGATGTCGAGCGCGAGATTGCGGTCGCCGACCATGTCGGCCACGACGACCGCGGCGACGGGGCCGGCCGACGGCGGGCGCGCGGCGAGTTTCGCGGCCAGGCGCCGGGAACCGTGGAGTCCGTCGTTGTCGCGGTAGGCCGCGCCGGACGCCTCCTCGCCGTCGAAAAACGCGAACAGGACCGTGTCGCGCGGCCGCGACGGCGAGGAAACGAGATGCTCCATGAGGCCGAGCAGGACGGCCGAGGAGGACGCGCCGTCGTTGGCGCCGGCGAAGCCCGGGATGCCGGGCTTGGTGTCGTAGTGGGAGCCGAGGACGACCGTGCGCCCCGACGTGCCGGGCAGTTCGGCCGTGACGTTGCAGAACGTCTTGCGGCCGGTCGGCGTCCCTTCGGTCCAGCAGTCCGCTTCGGGCTTGAGGCCGATGCGGCGGATTTCCTGCGCGAGGAACCGCGACGCGGCGCCCGCGCCGGGCGTCCCGGCGTCGCGGGGGGAAATCGCGCACAGGCGCTCCGCGAAGGCGAACATCCGCGCGCCGGCGGCCGGCGGCAACTCGTCCCACCCGGGGGACGGCGCAGGCTCCCGCTCCGCGCATCCGGCGGCCAGCGCCGCCAGCGCGGCCGCGGCGCCGGCGGCCAGCAGCCTGTGCACGGGGGCCATCCTACGAAAGGGGGATTTCGTCCAGCGAGGCGGGGAGCGACTCGAGGAACTCGTGCGTGACGGCGAAGGCGCGCTCGGCGACGGCCTCCCAGAAATTGGAATACTGGGCGAAGCGGTCGGTCCCGTGCGGCGTGTCGCTCAGGATGCGGTAGGACAGGAACGGCAGCTTGTAGATGTGGCAGACCTGCGCGAGCGCGCCGGACTCCATGTCGACGGCGAGCGCGTCGCGGAAGCGGGACTTGATCACGGCGAGCTGCTGCGGCTTGGAGATGAAGCGGTCGCCGCTGGCCAGAAGCCCCGCGACGGCGTGGGCCGGTTCGGCTTCGGTCGGGACCTCGATGCGCTTGGCGTGGGCGAGGAGCCGCGGATCGCACGTGAAGCGCGGCGGCAGGCCCTGCACCTGGCCGTATTCGTTGCCGGGTCCGCAGTCCACGTCGTGGTAGACCACTTCGTCCGCGGCCACGACGTCCATCACGTGGAGCGAGGAGTCGAGCCCGCCCGCGACGCCGGTGCTGAGGAAGCAGTCGGGCATGAACGCGTCGATGATGGTGGTGGCGCCGATCGCGGCGTTCACCTTGCCGATGCCGGTTTCGCCGAGGACGATTTCGTTGGGCCCGATCTTGCCGAGCCGGAAACTGCGGCCGCAGGCCGCGACTTCGCGCGACCCTTCGAGGATCTTTTCGATGTGGTCCCACTCGGACTTGAGCGCGGTGGCGATTGCGATTTTCATGTCGTGGCTCCGTGTTGTGGACGCGAACGGGTCCGGTATTCTACGCCCCCCGCGCGCGGCGCGCAAGCGAAAACGGGCGGCGCTTGGTAATCGGTCGGTAATCGGGGCGGCGCACGGGGCGGGCTTCAGGGCGTGCGCGCGATCGGGAACGGCTTCTCATGCGGCGCCGCCTCATGCGACGACGGTGCAGCCCCCCCCCGATTCCTGACCGATTACCAACCGGTCAGCGGAACACGAAGGAGCGCTGGGCGGCGTAGCTGGCGAGGAAGAGCGCGAGGTCGACGCAGGCCTTGACCGGCGTGACGAGCGTGCCGGGCATGGCCGCGGAGACGGCCTTGGTGAGCGCCCAGGACGCCGTCATGATCCCCGCCGCGAGCAGCAGGTAGCGGCCGAGAGAGCGGCCTTCGAAGACGGGATGCCGCGCGCCGTCGCGGAAGACGAAGCGCCGGTTGCAGGCGTAGTTGAAGCAGAGCGACACGGCGCGCGCGAGCGCGACGGACAGGAACAGCCGCGCGGCCAACCCCTCCGGGAACGCGTGTTCGTGCAGCGCGTGGAAGAGCCCGATGTCGACGGCGAACGACGCGAGCGAGACGGCCGCGAAGAGCGCGAAGCGGCGGAGCCGCCCCGCGCTCCCGCGCAGGACGAGCCGCAGGATCGAGAGCGAGTCCTCCACGGGACGGAAGTGCGTGCCCCTGTTCCCGTTTTCGTAGATCGTCCGGATTTCGTATTGGTCCAGCGGCCGTTTCCCGAGCCGCAGCAGCATGTCGCTTTCGAACTCGAACCGGTCGCCCGGCACGGCGAGCAGTTCGCGCATGAAGGAGGCCGGGATGCCGCGCAGACCCGTCTGCGTGTCGAGGAAGCGCCGCCCCGTGGCGAGGCGGAAGAGAAGCCGCATCCAGTTGTTGCCGAACGAGCTCTTCCACGGCACGTCGGGGCCCGTGAAGCGGCGGCAGCCCAGGACGAGCGCCTCGGGCGCGGCTTCGAGCCGGCGCAGGCACTCGACCACGTCCGCGACGGCGTGCTGGCCGTCCGCGTCGGCCGTGACGCAGCCCGCGAGACCCGGCCGCGCCGCGAGCAGGTGCGAAAAGGCGGTCTTGAGCGCGCGGCCCTTGCCGCGGTTGACGTCGTGGCGGAGCAGCTCCACGCCCGGCGCGGAGCGGACGCATTCGTCGAAGACGGCGCGCAGGTCCGCGCGGCTGCCGTCGTCCACGAGCACGATCGGCGCGTCCGTCGCGGCGCGCAGCTCGCGGCAGTAGCCGGGAAGGCGCTCGTCGGGGTCGAGCGAGGGGATGACGATCGCGGCGTTCACGGGCGGAGCGCGCCCCCGGCCGCGAGAAAGGCGTCGACTTCGCGGGCGTCCGGGACGGACGGCGCCGCGCCCCGCCGCGTCACGGCGATGGCCGCGGCCGCGGAGGCTCGGCGCAGGGCCGCTTCTTCGTCCGCCCCGGCGGCGAGCGCCGCCAGGTAGTAGCCCGTGAACGTGTCGCCGGCGGCGGTCGTGTCCACGGCATTTACGCGGAAGGCCGGCACGCGGACGGGCTCCCGCCCCGGCGCGACGGATTCGCACCCGTCCTCGCCGCGCGTGACGACGCGCGCCGCCGCGGCCGCCGGCCCGCCGAGGGCGAGCAGGCCCGCCTCTTCGTTTTCGTTCACGACGAACAGGTCGACGAGCTCCAGGGGCAGTTCCCCGACGGACGGATCGAACGGCGAGGGGTTGAAGACGACCCGCAGGCCGCGATTTTTCGCCTCGCGCATGGCTTCCGCGACGGCCGATGTTTCGTTCTGGCAGAGCAGCACGTCGCCCGGCGCGGCGAGCGCGAGCGCGGCGCGGACCGCTTCGGGCCCGACCGCGCCGTTCGCGGCGGCGAACACGACGATGCTGTTGTAGCCGTCTCCGTCCACCATGATGATCGCGTGGCCGGTCGGTTCGGACACGGTCGCCAGGTGCGCCGTGTCGACGCCGTGCCTCCGCAGCATGGCGGCCAGGTGCGCGCCGTCCGGCCCGATCGCGCCGACGTGGTGGACGCGCGCGCCGGCCCGGGCGAGCGCAATCGACTGGTTGAAGCCCTTGCCGCCGGGCAGTTCCTCCAGATGATACGCGCTTTCGGTCTCTCCCCGCGCGACGAGATGGTCGAGGGAGTAGACGCGGTCGATGTTGACCGAACCGAGATTCCAGACGTCCATGCCGCCGCGCCCTCCGGGTCCTACTTGAGGAAGAGCTCGACGGTCGGGACGACGACGTCCGGCTGCACGACGGGCAGCCGCAGCGTGAGCGTGCCGTCGGGGAGGTCCTCGCCGTTCCAGTTGGCGTGGCCGTTCTCGAACCACGAGAGCTCCGAGCCGTCGTGCAGGAACTGCGCGTAGGCGACCTTGCCGGCGAGGCCCGGCAGGTGCAGGCGCTGGAAGGGCCAGTCGAGGACGTGGACGTAGAGGCGCTTCGTCTTCGGGTTCCACGTGTAGCGCGTTCCGTCCGCCTCCTTGAACTCGGGCGGCGCCATCGTGCAGCCGTAGATGGAGCGCGAGTTGCGGTCCATCCACTTCGCGAAAGCGTCGAGGCGCGCCATCGCGCGGTGGTCGAAGTAGCCGCGCGCCGTGGGGCCGACGTTCATGATGAGGTTGCCGCCGCGGGCGACGTGGCGGATCAGCATCTCGATGCACTGCTTCTCGCTCTTCCACGTCGCCTCGTCGCGGTGGTAGCCCCACGAGCCGGAGAAGGTCTGGCAGCCCTCCCACGGCGCGATCGAGCCGTCGGGGGTGCGCGGCGGATGCTCGGGCTGGAACTGCTCGGGCGTCGTGATGTCGCCGGCGCCGGGCAGGTCGAGGCGGTTGTCGAGGATGATCTGCGGCTGGAGCTTGCGCGCGAGGGCGACGAGCTTCTCGCTCTCCCAGTCCTTGCGGCCCTTGCCCTTCGTGCCGTTGAGCTCGTCGTTCGGGTAGGAGAAGTCGAACCAGAGGATGTCGATCCTGCCGTAGTTTGTCAGCAGCTCCGTCACCTGGTCGCGCATGTATTTGGCGTATTTGCGGACGTCGCGCTTCTTGTTCATCTCCGCGATCTCGGCGGCGGGGCGGTTGCGCAGCGGATGCTTCGGGTCGATCGGAAACTCGGGGTGGTGCCAGTCGAGGAGCGAGTAGTAGAAGCCGATGCGGAGGCCCTCGGCGCGGAAGGCGTCGACGATCTCGCGCAGCACGTCGCGCTTCGCGGGCGTGTTGGGCGCCTTGTAGTCCGTGAACTTGGAGTCCCAGAGGCAGAAGCCCTCGTGGTGCTTCGTGGTGATCACGAGGTACTTCATGCCGGCGGCCTTCGCGGCGCGGGCCCACGCCTTCGCGTCCAGGAGGTCCGGATCGAAGTGCTCGAAGTACTTGCGGTAGTCCTCCGGGGCGATCTGTTCGTTGTGCTGGACCCACTCGTGGCGGGCGGGCAGGGCGTAGAGGCCCCAGTGGATGAACATGCCGAAGCGGGCTTCGGTGAACCAGTCGGTGCGGCGGGCGGCGGGCTTGGCGGTTTTGGCCGTCTTGGCGGCCTTGGGTTTCGCGGTCATGGATCGTCTCCGTTTGTCGGAACGGGGGGGAGTATAACCGAACGGCCGCGCGCGGTTCAAGCGCGGAAACGGCGAAACGCCGCCGCGGCGCGTCCGGTTGATTCCCGTCCGGCGCCTGTGGTAGCATCGGGAACCGGATGACGCGCCAGGGTGGCGGAATGGCAGACGCAGGGGACTTAAAATCCCTTTCCCCTTTCGGGAGTGCGGGTTCGAGCCCCGCCCCTGGCAGACCCGCGCGTTCGACCGACCGATGACGTCCCGTCCACCGTTCTCCCGGCTGCTCGCCCTCGCTTCGGGCGAGGTGGGCCGCGTCGTCGCGGCCATGCCGCCGGATCTGCGCGCGCGGGCCGGGGCGGTCCCCGTCCGCTACGAGGAAACCGTGGCGGACCATTGGCTCGCCGACGGCGTGGAGGCGGACTCGCTCGGCCTGTTCAGCGGTCCGAGCCTGCGCAATCCGGACGCGTCGCTCTCGGACGAACCGCCGCTCGTCACGCTCTTCCTGCGCAACCTCTGGGACTGGAGCGGCGGCGACGAAGGCGTCTACCTGGACGAAGTCTCGCGCACGTTCCTGCACGAGTTCGGGCACTACCTCGGACTCGACGAGGACGAAATGGAGCCGCGGGACCTGGACTGAGCGGGGCTACGCGTAGCCGAGCTTGCGGAGCAGGAAGAAGTTTTCGTTCCAGTCCGGCTCGACGCGGATCCAGAGCGAAACGCGGGCGGGCGCGCCGAAAAAGTCCGCGAGCTCCTTTTCGGCCGCGCGCGTCGCGGCGCGCAGCGTGCGGCCCTTTTCGCCGAGCACGATGCCTTTCTGGCCGGCCCGGCGCACCAGGACCGTGCCGCGCACGTCGACCGGGGCGCCGGGACGCTCCACGATTTCGTCGATCTGCACGGCGATTTCGTGCGGCAGCTCGTCGCGGAGCAGGGCCGCGAGCTTTTCGCGGACGACGTCCGCGACGGCGAGCCGGCGCGGATGGTCGCTGGCCGTGTCGCCGTCGAAGAGCAGCGGCCCGGGCGGCATGGCGGCGAAGAGGGCGTCGAGCAGCGCGTCCGCGCCGGCGCCGGTCTTCGCCGAACCGCGGATCCAGACGGGGCGCGCCAGCGGCGCGGGAGCGCGGCGGGCGCGGCCCTTGCGCTTCCACGGCGGAACGGGCTTTTCCGCGGCGGGCGCCGCGTCGCGCGCGGCCTGCGCGGCCGCGGCGGCCGCTTCGCGCGCCTCGTCCTCGGCGCACGCGCGGTCCCAGAGCGCGCGGAACGCGGCGGACTTGTCGCCGGCGTCGGTCTTGTTGAGGAAGACGACGACGGGCGTTTCGCTGCGGACGAGGCGGCGCATCCAGCCTTCGTCCTCGAGCTGCGGCTCGCGCGAGGCGTCGACGACGAGCGCCACGGCGTCCGCGCCGCCGGTGGCCGCGCGGGCGCGTTTGTTCATCTCGGTGCCGAGCAGGGAGCGGCTCTTGTGCAGGCCGGGCGTGTCCAGCAGCGCGATCTGGCCGCGCCCTTCCGTGACGACGCCGCGCACGACCGAGCGCGTCAGCTGCGAAACGGGGCCGACGGCGGAAACCTTTTCGCCGACGAGGCGGTTCACGAGCGTCGACTTGCCGGCGTTGGTGCGGCCGACGACGGCCGCGACGCCGGCGTGCGGCGCGGGATCGCCCGCCTTCGCGTCGAAGAGGGCGGCGAGTGGCGCGGGTCCGTTGCGTTCCATGCGGCCCGAGTCTAGCAAACCGGAGCCCGCGCCGCAACGGCGCTTTTCCGTCCTTCCCCGTCTTGCGGAAGCGGCGCAAAAAGGGCATAATGGGCCGCCATGAAAGCAAAACACGTCCTTTCCGTCTTTTCCCTGGCCGCCCTCGTCGCCGCGTCCGCCGCGGCGCAGGAGGCCCGGCCCGCCGTTTCCGCCGGCGCGGACCGCGCGGCCCTGGCCGGCGAATGCGCGGCCCTCGTCCTGCGCGGCGCGGGCGACGCCCGCTGGATTTTCGCGGACGGCCCGCTCGCCGCGGCGCTCGACCGCGCCGCCCGCGAGGCCGGGACCGGCGTCGTCGTTCTTCCGATGCTCGCGGGGAGCGAAGAGACGCTCGACCGCGCGGAAGAAGCGGCGGAGGCGATTCCTTCCGGCACGGTCCGCCACGCCCTCCGTTTCGGCGCCGCGCCGTTCCTTCGCGCGTGGCTCGCCGAAGATCCGGACGCCGCGTGCGCGTCCGTCGCGCTGGCCGGTCCGCCGGTCGTCGCCGAAGCGGCCGGCTTCGAGGCCGTCCCCGCGGGGCTGTGCTACCGCATCGTCCCGGCCGCGGCCGGGACGAACGGCCTCGCGGCCGCGGCCGAGGCGTTCGCCGCCGCCCGCGACGAGCTGGGCGAGCTCTTCGCCGCCGCCCAGAAGGAATCGTATTCGCCCGAGGTCGCGCCGTTCCGGGCGCTCGCCGGCCAGGCGGGCGACCGCCTCGGCTGCCTGCTCTGGAACGCGGGCGAGACGAACGCCGCGATGGACGCGTTCCTCGCCGCCGATTCGGTCTTCCCCCCGGGCTGCAGCGCCGCGCTCAACGCGGCTTCTCTCGTGCGCCGCGGCGTGCGGACGGCCGCGGCGGCCGGCATCGCGCACCGCCTCGAAACGGTCGTGCGCGGCGGCGAGCGCTGGTCGCTCTACGCGGAGGGCGGCCCCGTCGCCTGTCCGCAGGATTTCTTCGAGAACGGCTGGTTCTGGACCGTCTCCGGCCTTTCCCCCTTCGCCGCCGGCGCGGACGGCTCCCTGAAGGCGGCGTTCGACGCCATGCCGGAGGCCGAACGCCCGCAGGCCGCCGCGCGCCTGCGCCAGTCGGTCCGCCCGCTTTCGCTGCTCCTCGCCTCCGGTCCCGTTCCGCCGGCGGACGCGCCGGCCGGCGCGCTCGTCGGCGCGGCCGATTCGCTCTTCTACCGCGGCGAACGTCTCCGCGCCGACCGGCTGCTCGCGAAGGCGGCGTTCGAAAAGCCCGCGGAGCGCGCGCTCGTCGCGCTCGCCCGCGCCCGCCTGCTCGCCACGGGCGGCGACGCGGCGAAGGCCGCGGCCATCCTCGAAGAGGCGCTCGGATCGGCGTCGGCCGAACCGATGGAAGAGTTCGACGTCTCCGACCGAGAGCTCTACCTGCGCGGGCTCGCGGAGATCGCCGCGGAAGCGCTCGACATCGGCGCGACGCGCATGCGCCTGCTCACGCTCGTCGAGCAGAAGGGTCTCTTCGCGGACTGGGCGGCCGGCTGCTCCGCCGCGATCGGCGCGCTGGCGCAGGGCGACGCGGCCCAGGCCAACGGCGCGCTCGCCAAGGCCGTGGAAACGGCGGCCGCCGCGCAACCGCCGCTCTTCCCCGCGAGCTGGGCGCCCCTGCGCCTGCGCGCGTTCGTGGCGCTGCAGTCCGGCGACCTGCCAGCCGCGGCGGAAGCCGCGAAGGCACTCGTCGAAGCGCGCGGCGGCCACGACTTCTTCGGGCACTACGTGCTCGCGCTCGAAGCGGACGCCAAAGGCGACGCGGCCGTGTCCGACTTCCACTTCCAGGCGAGCCTGGCGGAGCGGGCGGTCTGGTTCGTCCTGAACGATTTCGCCGCGGCGCTCGACAAGCGCGGCGCCGCCCGCAGCGCGGTCGGCTTCGCGCGCCAGGCGGTCCTCGCCGGCGGCGCGGAGCAGGCCGCCGTGCAGGACACGCTCGGCATGGCGCTGCTGCACGCGGGCGAATCGGCCGAGGCGCTCGAAACGATGCGCCGCGCCGCCGCCCTGCCGGGCGGGGAGGCGCCCGCAATCCAGCTCGACCTCGCGGAGGCACTTTCCGAAAACGGCGCCTTCGGCGAACTGGCCGGCGTGCTTGAGAAGCTCGAGCCCGCGCTCGCCGTGGCGGACGAAGCGACGCGCAAGCGCGCCGCCGTCCTCCGCGAGAACCTCGCCGCGCAGGGCGAAAACGCCGCGGAGTAGTCTCCGCCCCGGTTCTTGCCTTGCGACGCGCCGCGGCCGCCCGGCCGCGGCGCGCGCATTTTTTCCGCGGCCGCCCGGCCCCTACAGCGGCAGGACGAGCCCGTCGAAGGCCGGACGCACGGGCGGCGGCAGCTCCGCGAGCAGGCGGGCGTGCGGGATATCGTGTCCGAGGTGGATCAGGAACGGCCGCTTGCAGCCGCTCGCGAGTAGCGCTTCGGACGCCCGCTCCACCGTCAGGTGCGCCGCGTGCGGGCGGTGGCGCAGGCCGTCGAGCAGCACGACGTCCGCGCCGCGCATCGCGTCCGCGAGCGCGGGCGGGATTTCGCTGCAGTCGGTCGCCGCCACGAGCCGCCGCGAGCCCGCGCGCACTTCCACGGCGGAGGCGTGCGCGGGGCCGTGCGGGACGTCGAAGAGGCGGACGAGAAAAGGGCCGCATTCGAACGGCTCGTCCCCCGTTTCGCGGAAGTCGATCTTCGCCCGATACATGCCGGCCTGTTCGGGCGGGGGCTTCACGAGATAGCCGAAGATGCGCTCGATGCCGCGCATCGTCGCGGGAGCGGCGTGGAGGGAAATCTGCGTTCCCTGGATCGTGTTGAAGCGCCGCAGGTCGTCGAGCCCGAGCACGTGGTCGGCGTGGCAGTGCGTGACGACGACCGCGTCCACGCGCCCGAACCGGTGCCGCAACGCCTGTTCGCGGAAATCGGGCGAGACGTCGATCTGCAGCCCGAAGCCCTCGCACGCCACGTGGATGCCGCAGCGCGAGCGCCGGTCGCGCGGATCGCGCGAGAGGCAGACCGGGCAGGAGCAGCCGACGACCGGCACGCCCGTGCTCGTCCCCGACCCGAGGACCGTGATCCGCGCTTCGCCCGGCTCCCGCACGGCTAGATCCCCCAGCCGACCGAGAGCGGCGTTCCGCGCGGCGGCGGCGGCGGCGCAGGTTCGTCCTCGAGCCGGCCCGTGCGCGGCTTGTTGCGCCACGCCAGGCCCAGCAGGAAACCGCCCGCGACGAGCGATGCCACGAGGTTCGAGCCGCCGTAGCTCACGAACGGCAGCGCGAGGCCCTTCGTCGGCAGCGCGCCCGTCACGACGCCCGCGTTCACCGCGCCCGAAAGGCACAGGTGCAGCGCGAGCCCCAGCGCGAAGAGCCGTTGTCGCGGATCCGGCACGCCCATCGCTATGCGGAAGCCGGCGAGCGCCATCGCGAAAAAGACCAGCAGGCACGGCAGCGTGGCCGCGAGGCCGGCCTCTTCGCCCACCATCGCGAGGATGAAGTCCGTGTGACTCTCCGGCAGGTAGTGCTTGTAGAGGCTGTTGCCCAGCCCCACGCCCGTCGCCCCGCCGGCCGCCAACGCCGCGAGGCCCGTCTCGAGCTGGAACGCGTCGTCCGCGCGCTCGGCCGTCCGCTCCGTCTTCGCGCCGCCGAACACGGACGTGATGCGGCTCAGCCGCTCCGGGTCGTGCGCCACGTAGAGGCCGAACGCGATCCCGGCGGCGCACGCGAAGAGCGCCAGGTAGCGCAGGCGCACGCCGGAGACGAACAGCAGCAGCCCGTCCACCGCCAGCAGCATGAACGAGGAGCCGAGGTCCGGCTCCGCCATGAGCCCGAGCACGAGGACGCCGAGCCACGCGGCCGGCGCGAGCGCGGAGCGGACGAAGCTCTTCTTGTCCAGCGCCGGATCGCCGACCCACCACGAGACGACGAGCAGCGACGCGATCTTCGCGAACTCGGACGGCTGCACGCCGACCGGCCCGATCCGGACCCAGCGCGCCGAACCCTTGTTCGCCACGCCGATGCCGGGCAGATGCACCGCCAGAAGGCCGAGCACCGCCAGCGCGGCCGCGGCCAAGACGACCTCGCGCCGGAACCAGAACGACGGATTCGTCCGCGCGATCGCCGCCGCCGCGACGAGCCCGACGCCCGCGAATCCGAGCTGCAGCAGGAAGAGCCGGGCGCCCGCGCCGTGGATGCGGGCGCTCTGCACGTCGCCCACGCTGGCGATCGCGACGAGCCCGACGCCCGTCAGGATCGCCATGCAGATGGCGAAAAGGACCCCCGCGGCTTTCAAGGCGGCGGCTCTTCCGTCAGGGCGCCGCGACGGCGGTGTCGGGGACGAGCAGGCGCATGCCCGCTTCCAGTTTCGAAGCGCCGGAAGGCAGGTTGTTGAGCTCGCGCAGTTTCTTGAACGGAATCTTGTAGCGGGCGCCGAGTTGGTAGACCGTTTCGCCTTCCTTCACGACGTAGTATTTGTAGCCGGCCGGCGCCGCGCCCTGGAGAACCTGTTCGACCTGCTTGGCAACGTCGTCTTTCTTCGCCTCGGCCGTCTGGCGCGCTTCCGAGAGGGACGCGCCGTCCAGGATGTCGGCGATCGAAAGGTCGGTCCCGGCGACCTTGACCTCGTCCAGCGGAACCGCCGCGTCCTGCGCCGTCGCCGGCTCGACGACCGGTTTCGGCGGCGGTGTCACCGGATCGGCCGCCACGGGTTTCACGGTCGTGGTCACGGGCTTCGCCGTGGTCGTCACGGGCTTCGCGGTCGTGGTCACGGGTTTCGTTGTCACGGGCTTCACGGTCGTTGTCACGGGCTTCGTTGTCACGGGCTTCACGGTCGTTGTCACGGGCTTCGCGGGCGTTGTCACGGGCTTCGCGGGCGTCACGGGCGCCGCGGCTTTTTTGAGCGAGAGCCGGCGGCCGACGCGGATCGCGTTCGGGTTGTCGATGCCGTTGTCCGCCATGAGCGTCGCCATCGGGACGCCCGTCTTCGCGGCGATGCCGAGCAGCGTGTCGCCGGGTTGGATGACGTAGACGTCCGGATCGCCGGACGCGGCCGGCGCGGCCGGACCGGCGGCGAGCGGCGCCGCGCCCGACCAGACCTTCACTTTCTGGTTTTCCCGGATTTTCCCCGCCTGCTCGAGCGTCATGCCGTTCGCTTCGCAGAACTCCTTGAGCGTCATGCCGTGCGAATTGGCGATGCGGCCCGCCACGTCGCCGCGCTTCACCGTGTAGGTCGCGAACGCCGGCGCGGCCGGCGCCTGCGGCTGCGCGGCGACCGGCTGCGGCTGCGCGGCGACCGGCTGCGGCTGCGCGGCGACCGGCTGCGGCTGCGCGACGACCGGCTGCGGCTGCGCGGCGACGGGCTGCGGCTGCGCGACGACCGGCTGCGGCTGCGCGACGACGGGCCGCGGCTGCGCGACAAGGGGTCGTTCCGCGCCGAGCGGCCGCTCGGCGAGCGTTCCGGAAACGGGCTGGACGGCGGCGGGACGCGCGCCGACGCGGACGCGGGTCGGAGCGGCTTCCGAGGAACCGCGCGAAAGCACGCCGCGGCGCGGATGGTTGGCCTGGGTGGTGCGGCAGCCCGCCAGGAGCGCGGCGGCCGCGAGAGCGGAAAGAAGAGCGGTCTTGTTCATGTCGTATCGGAAGGCTGGAATGTCCGGAAGAAACGGGCGTCCGCGCCCGGCGTTCCGGAATCGGGGGCCATACTACCACACCCCGCCACGCCGCCGCAAGCGCACCGTTTCCCCGATTGCGCTCGCGGGCGCGTGACTTCCCGGCGGCGGTGTGGTAGAATGCGCGGAAAAACGACGCACGATGCGTCCGGAAGGAGTCCCCGTGAAAAGAACAGCCACCGCGTTTTTCCTGGCCGCCGCGCTCGGCGCGGCCGCCGCCGCGCCCCAGCGGCCCCTGAGCGAACGAAGCGTCTTCTTCCGCGCGGACGAGCGCGGCGCGAAGGCCGCGCAGGCCTGGGCCGCGGTCCACGAGAGCTTCTACGGCGTCGGCAAGGCGAAGACGCTCTACAAGGCCGCGCTCGACGTCCTGCCGGACGGCTCGCCCAACATCCTGCTCGACCGCGCCGCCGGCAAGGCGGTCCTCACGATCCGCCTTTCCGTGGACGACGCGGCCTACGAAACGTGGAAGGCCGCCGCCCGCGCGCTGGTCGAGGCGGACGGGACGGACGCGGCCGTTTCCGACGCCGCCGACCCGGACGCGCGCGTCGTGGCCGGCGCGTTCTACCGCTTCGGCGGCGACGGCGAGGCTGCGCTGCGCCGGTGGGAGACGGGCGGCGCGCCGGCCAAGAAGGCCGAGCTGGCCGTCCGCGTCCGGCTGCTCGACGCGGACGGAAACGCCGTCCGCAAGGCGGACCTTCCGGTCGACGGTTTCCGCCGCCCCGGCTACGAGGCGTTCCCGCTCCCGCTGCACCGCCTCAACCGCCTGCGCGATCTGCCGTCCTCCCGTTTCCCGTGGGGCGAGGAGGAGGACGCCTACTTCACGTTCGAACTCGCCGGCATGGACGACGCCACGCTCGATTCCGTGGTCGACATCCGCTGCGAGCTGGTCGACGACGAGACGCTCGTTCCCGAGCGCAAGGCGGCCGAGCGCGCCGCCCGGCGCCAGGCCGAAAACGAGCTGCGCCGCGCCCGCAAGGCGGCCGTGGATTCGATCGCCTCCGGCATGGTCCCGATCCCCGGCCGCAACTGGAAAATGGGCCGTTGCGAGGTGACGCAGGCTCAGTGGGAGGCCGTGACGGGCGACAACCCTTCCGCGGTCCGCGCCCCCGACCTGCCCGTCGATTCGGTTTCCTGGCTCGACTGCCAGGCGTTTCTCGCGGCGCTGAACGCAATGCCGGAAGCGCAGGCGTCCGGCCTCTCGTTCCGGCTGCCGACCGAGGACGAGTGGGAATACGCCTGCCGCGCGGGCGCGTCCGGTCCCTACTGCCGCCTCGCGGACGGGTCGGAGATCACCGCCGCCACGCTCGGCGACGCGGCCTGGTTCGAGGACAACGCGGGCGGCGAAAACCACCCCGTCGGCGGCCGGAAGCCGAACGCCTTCGGTCTCTTCGACATGCTGGGCAACGTCTGGGAATGGACGCAAACTTCCGAGGGCGCTTTCCGCATCCACCGCGGCGGCGGGCGCTTCGCCAAGGCTTCCTCCTGCACCGCGTCGTTCCGTTTCCGCCTCGCACCCGCCATGCGCTACAACTACATCGGCTTCCGCCTCTGCGCGGATCCGGTCGAACGCTGAACTCCGAACAAGGATCCACACCATGGACACGCTCCTCTCCCCCTCCGTCCGCAAAGCCGTCGCCGGCGGCTCCGCCATCCGCAAGATGTTCGAACAGGGCATCGAGCTGAAGAAGAAGTTCGGCGCGGACAACGTCTACGACTTCTCCCTCGGCAATCCCGACCTCGCGCCGCCGCCCGCCGTGAAGGCCGCGCTGGAGAAGATCGCCGCCACGGCCGACAAGCCGTTCGCGCTCGGCTACATGCCCAACGCCGGCTACCCCGCCACGCGCGAGGCGCTCGCGAGGCTCGTCTCCAAGGAGCAGGGCGTCGAGACGCCCGCCGAGAGCGTCGTCGTCACCGTCGGCGCCGCGGGCGGCCTCAACGTCCTCTTCCGCGCGGTCCTTTCGCCGGGCGACGAGGTGGTCGTCCCGTCGCCCTACTTCGTCGAATACGGCAACTACGCCGGCAACTTCGGCGGCGTGCTGCGGCCCGTCCCCACCAGGCCCGGCGACTTCTCGCTCGACCTGGCGGCGATCGACGCGGCGGTCGGCCCGAAGACGCGCGCCGTGATCGTGAACACGCCGAACAACCCGACGGGCCAGATCTACCCGGCCGAAGACCTCGCCGCGCTCGGCGCGATCCTCGAGCGGCGCTCGGCGGAGTTCGGGCGCACGATCTACCTCGTCTCCGACGAGCCCTACCGCCAGCTCAACTACACCGGCGCGCCGATCCCCTCGGTGTTCGCGGCCTACCGGAACGTGGTCGTCGTGGGTTCGTTCTCCAAGACGCTTTCGCTCGCGGGCGAGCGCGTGGGCTACCTCGCCGTCAATCCCGCGATCGAGGGCGCCCGCGGGCTCGTGGACGGCCTCGTGCTCGCCAACCGCATCCTCGGCTTCGTGAACGCGCCGGCGATCGGCCAGCGGATCCTGCAGAGCTGCGCGCAGGAGGGAGTGGACGCCGGGATCTACAAGCGCCGCCGCGACCTGATGGCGGACGAACTGCGCGCCGCGGGCGTCGAGTTCTTCCTGCCGAAGGGCGCGTTCTACTTTTTCGCCAAGTCGCCGTGCGGGGACGAGACGAAGTTCGTCGAGGCGCTGCTGGCCGAGCGCATCCTCGTCGTGGCGGGCCGCGGTTTCGGCCTGGCCGGACACGTCCGCCTCGCCTTCTGCGTGGAGGAGAAGACCATCCTCGGCGCGGCCGGGGGATTCAAGCGCGCGGCGGCGGCCGTCCGCGGCGCGTGAGGCAACAACGGAACGGGAGACGCAACCATGTCCTACGAAGTCATCGCCCGCAAGTGGCGTCCGCAGACGTTCGAAGACGTCGTCGGGCAGGACCACGTCGTGCGCACGCTGCGCAACGCGATCGAGAGCAGGCGGATCGCGCAGGCCTACCTCTTCGCCGGCCCTCGCGGCACCGGCAAGACCACGCTCGCGCGCATCTTCGCCAAGGCGCTCAACTGCGAGAAGGGCCCCACGCCGCATCCGTGCGGGACGTGCGCGGCCTGCAAGGCGATCATGGGCGGCAGTTCCTTCAACGTGCTCGAGATCGACGGCGCCTCCAGCAACAAGGTCGAGGACGTGCAGGAAAAGATACTCTCGTCCGTGAACCAGCTCCCCGTCGCGTCCGAAGGCGGTTTCCGCGTCTACTACGTCGACGAAGTCCACATGCTCTCCACGGCGGCGTTCAACGCGCTGCTGAAGACGCTCGAAGAGCCGCCGCCCTACGTCAAGTTCATCTTCGCCACGACCGAGCCGGACAAGGTCATCGGAACGATCCAGTCGCGCTGCCAGCGCTTCGACCTGCGCAAGATCTCCCAGGCCGACCTCGTCGGGCAGCTCGGGAAGATCTGCAAGGCCGAGGGCGTGGACGCCGCGCCGGACGCGCTGCTCGCGATCGCGCGCGGGGCGGACGGCGGCATGCGCGACGCGGAGTCCGCGCTGGACCAGATCATCGCCTTCACCGGGAAGAAGATTTCCGAGGAGGACGTCCTCGGCGTCTTCGGGCTCGTCTCGCGCGCGATCGTCGAAGACCTCGCCGACGCGGTGCTCGCCGGCGACATCGTCCGCGTCCTCAACCGCCTCGACGGGCTCGACAAGGCCGGCAAGGACCTGCGCCGCCTCGTGGCCGAACTGATCGACCATTTCCGCAACCTGCTCGTGTGCATCGAGCTCGGGGGCGACGCTTCGAACCTCGACGTCACGGAAGCGCAGCGCGCGACGCTGCGCGCGCAGGCCGGACGCAGCACCGCCTCGGCCGCGCTCGCGATCGTCGAGGAGCTGATCAAGCTCGACGGCACGCTCCGCCTCGCCCTCTCCCAGCGCACGCTCGTGGAGACCGCGCTCATCCGCTGCGCCCGCGCCTCCAAGCTCGTCGACCTCGAGACGATCCTCAAGAAAATCGCGGCGCTCGAAGCCGGCGCGCCCGCGCCCGCCGCTCCCGTCCCCGCCGCCGCCGCCGCTCCCGCGGCGGAAAGGACGAAGGACGAAGGACGACGGACGAAGGACGAAGGGCAGGGGACGAAAGACGAAGGACCAAGGGCGAAGGATGTCGTCGAACCCTGGGGCGCGCCCCCGCCACCGGCGGCGAGACCGTCCGACCGTCCGACCGTCCGACCGTCCGACCGTCCGACCGTCCGACCGTCCGACCGTCCGACCGTCCGACCGTCCGACCCGCCGCCCGGCATCGACATCGAGCAGGTCCGCAACCGTCCGGAAGTCAAGGCGGCCCTGGAAACCTTCGGCGGCCGGATCGCCGACATCCGCTAGACCCCGCCACGCCGACACCCCGCCACGCCGATGAAACGAATCCTGTCCGCCCTGCTTTTCGCGCTTGCCGCCGCGTCCGCGTCCGCCGCGGACTACAAGTCCATGTGGATCACCGACGTGCTCTCCGGCCGCACGATCGGCCCCGTCGTGAACAAGCCGGGCAACCGGTTCCCGGCGGGCGGGCGGCAGTGGGTCGTGCTGCGCGCGGGGCGCGGCGAAACGGATTTCGCGGACGCCGCCACGATGAAGTCCGAGGGCCCGTTCGCGCTCGTGGAGCAGCGCATGTTCACGCTCGGCGACGCGGCCTACGTCTTCACGCGCGTGGCCGACTTCGAGGGCGACGACCCGGGCGCGGACGCGGCGGTCGTCTCGCAGGCCGAACGCGCGCCGGCGGAAAAGGGCCGCCACCCCTGGAGCGCGGACCTGCCCGAGCGCTGGGTGCTCGCGCCGCTGCCGAGCACGAATCCCGGCGCGCACAAGGAGCCGGGCCGGACCTGGCACCTGGAGCGGCTGCAGGTCGCGCCGTCCGCGACCGCGTGGTTCGAACCGGTCGTCGAATCGCGCTACGACTGGGAGCTCGGCGGCATGGCCGGCAACAAGGGCGTGGACTTCGAGCGGCGCCGCGTCGGCGCGTCCGGCTACTGGAACGGCTTTTCCGCCGAGGCCGCGCTCGTCGCGTCCGGCAAAAGCTCCGGCTCGCTCGTGCCGGACGGCACGAGCCTCTCCTCCCTCTCGCTCTCCGGCGGCTCCGGCTGGCGCCTGGCGGCCGGCTACGAATACGCCGCCGTGATCGACGGCGGGTGGAGCGCCACCGCCGCCGCCTACGGCGTCTACGAGTCGGTCTCCGTCGACGCGAAGGCCGTCACGACCAAGGAGAAGGACATCCTCGTCGAGTCGGTCTCCACGGCCGAGGACGGAACGGAGACGGTCGTTGAAACGACCGAGAAGGGCTACGGGTTTTCGTCGTGGGGCGCGGACGCGACGCTGGAAGACGCGCGTCTCGGCGTCGCCCTCGGCCTGCAATACGACGACTGGTATTGGGGCGCGGACGCGACCGTGCTCGTGGACTGCTGGAGCGACACGTCGATCGACGTCTCGGTGCCCGTCCTCTCCGCGACGCACAAGCTCGAAGCGGAGCGCACGCGGCCCGTCGCGATCCGGCTGGGCGCCTGGTATTGCCCCGCGGACCGGTGGCTGCTGGAAGCCTCCGTCTCGTTCGGCTCCGAAACGGCGCTGCGCCTCGGAGCCGGCCTGTTCTTCTAGGGGCGGGCGTTCCCGCGCTAGAGCGGGTAAACGGCCGCGGCGCAGGCCAAGAGCGCGAGCGCGACGGCCGCGAAGGCGGCCGACACGGCGCGGAAGCGGCGCGGCGAGGACGTCGTCCACGCGATCGCGTCGCGCAGGAGCCAGGGCTTGGCCACGACGAACATGCCGGCCACGGCCATCGCGTAGGCGACGGCCACCACGAGCAGCCGCCACGGCGAGGGGTGCCACTGCGCCGCCGAAAGGAGCGGGGAGGGCAGCAACACCATCAGCAGGCCGGCGGCGCGGCAGGAGAGAAGCTCGGGCAGGAAGACGCAGACCGCGACGACGCAGACCGGCAGCAGCACCTGCAGATACGGCAGCACCGGGTCGAGCAGCGAACCGAGAGGCATCGCGGCGACCCAGAGCAGCGACCAGGCGATGCAGACGGCCGCGAGGACGCGCCCCGGCCAGACCGAGCGGGCGAAGCGGCGGAACGGCGCCGCGGCGCGCGCGGGCGCGAACAGCCCCGGCGCGGCGAGCGCGAGCAGCGCCGCGCCGAGCAGCGCGGCCAGGGGGGCGAGGGCTTCGCGGTCGGGTTTGAGGACGATCGTCACGGCCTAGTTGTCCACGCCGATCCAGAAGACGAACTGGCGCTTTTCGGCGTAGTCGTCGGGTTCGTCCAGCACGTGCGCGTAGTCGAGGCGGATCGGGAAGCCCGGGATGTCGAGACGCAGGCCGCAGCCGCAGCTCGTGCCGAGCTTGCCGAAGTCCGCGTCCCACGCGTCTTCCCAGACGTTGCCCGCGTCGACGAACGTCGCGAAGCGCAGCTGCGAAAAGAGGGGGAAGGAGATTTCCGCGGCGCCCCAGAGCTTCGTGCAGCCGCCGATCGGCGAGAAGTCGCCCGTCTCCAGGCCGCCGTCCGCGTAGAGCGCCTTGGGGCCGAGGTTGCGGTTGCGGAAGCCGCGCACCTGGCGGCCGCCGCCGAGGAAGTAGCGCGAGCCGACGGGAACCTCGTCGCCGCCCGTGCCGTCGATCGTCGAGGCCTGGCCCAGGAGCGCCAGCGTGAGGCCGAAGGGCAGCGGCTCGTAGTGGTAGAAGCGGAAGGACGCCTCGTACATGTCGTAGTCGGAGCCGAGCGCCGCGTTGAAGAGCGAAAGGGAGGCCACGGCGCGCGTGCCCGAGCGCGGGACGAAGCGGTTGTCGCGCGTGTCGAGCGTCCAGCCGAGGCGGAGCGAGCCGAGCAGGTAGTCGTCGTCCTCGTCCGTGAAGCGGTAGTGCACGGACGGGTCGTCCGCGAGCACGTAGTCGCGCGTCGCGACGTCGTCGAGCGTCACCTTCTCCAGCCCGTAGTAGAGGCCGAGCGTGCCGACCCACGGGAAGAACTTCTCCAGGCCGACGGAGCCGCCGATGCGGCGCTCGTCGTATTCGCGGTGGGAGCGGTTGTGCAGGTAGAGGTCCACGTCGAGCGCGAGGCGGCGGTCGAGGAACCAGGGCTCCACGAACGACACGTCCACGTCGGTGGAGCTGGAGCCGGCGGACACGTCGAGGCGCGCGCGCTGGCCGCCGCCGCGGAAGTTGCGCCAGTTGAAGACGTCGAAGTTGCTCTGGTAGAGCCCGAGCATGCCCACGAGGTGGTCGACCGACGAAAAGCCCGCGCCGAACGTGAACTGCCCGGTGGGCTGTTCCACCACGTCGTAGACCGCGTCCGCCCAACCTTCGCCGGCGGCCACTTCGGTGAACGAGGCGTCGGAGAAATAGCCCAGCCCCATGAGGCGGCGGCGCGAAAGGTCGGCCTGGACGCGGTCGAACGGGTCGCCCGGGTTGAGGCCGATTTCGCGGCGGATCACCTTGTCCTTGGTGGCGGTGTTGCCGCGCACGAGGACGTTGCGGACGCGCGTGAGCGCGCTTTCCTTCACCGTGAGCGACACGTCCATCGTGGCGTTGATCGTCCCGGGCGTCGTCGCGAGCGAAACGCGCGTGGCGGTGTAGCCGCGCGAGGCGTAGTAGTCGCGCAGCGCGGCGCGCGCGCCTTCGAGCGCGGCGGCGCCCGCCACGTCGCCGGGGCGGAGCCGGATCGCGTCGCGCAGCGCGCTCTCCGGGAAGAGCGTCGCGCCGGAAATCCGGATGCGGCCGACGCGGTAGCGAGTGCCTTCCTCCACGTCGTAGGCCACGCGCATGCGGTCGCCCTCGAAGCTCTTGCGCGGCGCGGAGACGGTCGCGTCGAGGTAGCCCGCGTCGTAGTATTGGCGGCGCGCGTCGACGGCCACGGCGTCCAGGTCCGCGTCCGTGAGGCGCGGCGTGATCACCCAGCTCTGCGGGTTGAACCAGCTGTGCTGCGCCGCCAGCGCCCCGAGGTCGTCCGGATCGAGCGCTTTGGCGCCGGGGAACTCGAGGAAGTCCACCGAGTAGCGCACGCCTTCGTCGATCGCGAACACGAGCCGCGCGGCGCCCGGCTGCGCCGGGTCCGGCACGAGGCGGGCCTCGACCGTCGCGTCGAAGTGGCGGCGCCCGCGGTAGAGTTCGCGGACGCGCGCGGCGGCGGCGGCGGCGACCGTCTCGTCCACGAAATCGGCCGCCTTGAGGTTCGCCGCCTTCTTGAGGCGGTCGCGCGAAAACACGTGGCGGCCCTCGAAGGTCGGGTCGTCCGCGAGGCGGCGGCGGCCCTCGACCACGTAGGTCACGGCGAGGCCGTCGGGGCGCTCCTCGACCGCCGCGGACACGTAGGCGAAGCGGGACGAGCCGAGCAGCGCCTTCACGTCGGCCGAAAGGTCGCGCTCGCGGACCGTCTCGCCCGGCCTGGCGGACGAAAAGGAGAGCACGAACGATTCGTCGACGGGCACGTCGCCGCGCACGTCGACGGCGACGCTCGCGACGGGCGCGCCGGCGGCCGGGACCGCGGGCGCCGGCGCGGCGGCGAGGACCAGCGCCGCCGCGGAAAGCAGGGGTAGAACGCGTTGCATGGCCCGGATTCTACCACAGGCGCCGGGCGTTTTCAACGCGTCCGGGCGCCCGGCTTGCGGCGGGCGCGGCCTGCGTGGTAGACTGCGCGCCATGAAAACGATCCACCGTTCGTTCGGATACGTCAAGCCCCACGCGATGGGGTCGCAGGCCGCCGTGACCGCGGTCGGCGACATTTTCGAAACGGCGGGCGTGCGCGTGTCCGGACTCAAGCGGCTCTCCGGCGCGGACGTGGCGCGCGGCGGTTTCTTCGACCGCCAGCACGGCGCGGCCGCGCGCTACGCGACCGCGCCGGACGCGGCGGCGCTGCCGCTCGGGTCGGACGGCGCGCGCGCCGCCTTCGAGGCCGCGTTCGGCGAGCCGCTCGACAAGGTCCTCGCCGCGGGGGCGCTCCTGCCGGCCGAGCGCGCCCGCGAGAAACTGGGCCTTTCGCCGGACGGCCTGCTGCGCGAATGGGCCGAACACGGCGCCTCGCGCATCGCGCCGGGGCTCTACGTCGCGCGCCTGGAACACGAGGGGCTCTACGTCGCCAACGGCTTCCACCCGGCCGCCCGCGCGCCGTTCGCCGACCCGGACGGACCGGGCGTGATGGCGTTCGAGCTCTCGTTCGAGATGCCGTGGCGCGACTTCCTCGAAGTCGTCGTGGGCGACGAATCGCCCGCCGCCGCGCTCGAAGAGTCCGTGCGCGGCTTCCTCTACGACCGGCGCGACGCGCTCGGCCTCCGGATCGACCGCTACGACAACGTGATCCACGCCAGCTCTTCGCCGCTCGAGGCGCTGCTCGACCGCATGGCGTGGCGGACGCCCGCGGCGTGGCGGCGCGACCCGTTCTTCAAGCGCCTCGGCGCCGACCCCGCCGCGCTCGAAGCGCTGCGCGACGACGAGGAGCTGCTCGCCTCGCTGCGCGGGCTCGGCGAAGACGAGGCCGCGGCGGCGGTCGCGGCGCGCCTGCGCTAGGTCACCGCCGCGCGGCGTAGTGGTTGCCCGGCAGCCGCCGGACCAGGCCCGACATCTCCATCTGGATCAGCAGCGGGCCGACCGTCCAGGCCGCAAGACCCGTCGCGGCGACGATCGCGTCCGGCGTCTTTTCCGCGCCGCCGGCCAGCGCCGCGAGCACCGCGGCCTGGTCCGGGTCGGCCGGCGCCGGCGCGGCGCGCAGCGGGGCGGGGGCCCCTCGCGGTGTGGCTGGGGGAGACAAATTCAGAAGGAGGCTGTTTCTATGCGGAAGAAGGTTTGGGCGGCTATTCTATGCTGATTTATTTACAGCTAATTGACGACCCAGGAGAGCAAAGCCGATT
>JAFTHC010000264.1 GCA_017457625.1 Kiritimatiellia bacterium | reverse complement strand
GCGAGCGTCGCGCAGGCGGCTGGCGGCGGGCGCCTTGCGGCGGCGCGCCCAGTCGTGGGCCTTGAAGCCGGCGGCGAAACCGGCCAGGAGGCCGGCCGCGGCCGACACTGCGATGGAGGTCAGGGACATGCCGCGCAGTCTACCCGAAGCGGGCCCGATTTTCAAGCGCGAATGCGCGCTTGCGCGCCGGGGAAAGTTGCAGAATCAAATGAGGCGGCGGCGGGAGGGCGGCGAGAGGGCGGCGGGAGGGCGACCGGCTGGGGCGGGCCCCGGGGCCCGCCCCAGCCGGGGAGGATGGAAAAGGTCCTCCATTTCCACTAGCATTGAAAGCGACCAAGCAATCCAGGCAAGCAGAAAGGAAGGACCGATGAGCCAGGAGTATACCCCGAACAAATCCAAAAGCAAGCACCTTTGTTACGAGTTGCGGTTGCATCTGGCCCGGCTCTGGAACAGGCGCATCGAACGCAACGACGCCAAGCTCACGCTCGGATCGTTCGCACGGCAGGTGGGTCTGGACGAGGAGACGTGGCGACGCGAGTACTACCGGGGCGGCGGCTCCAAACCGATCTTCGACCACGTCAAGCTGCATCGTTGGCTCTACGGGCGCTACGACCCGGAGACGGCCCAGCAGGAGGCGACTCTGGCCGCGAGCCAACGGGGCGCGCGCCAGCGCCTGACCAAGCCCCTCGCCGACGAGTTCCGCGACCTGATCCGGGCGCGGGACCGGCACCGCTCTCCGTACGACGCGCTTCAATGCCTTCGCCGGAAGCATCCGGACAAAGCCCTGCCCTGCCTTCGAACGCTGTACTACCACGTCGAAGCGGGCGACATCGGTCTGACGCACGAGGACCTGCCCTACGGAGCCAGACGGCGGCGCAAGGCGTCCAAGGCGCATCCCTCGCGCGTCGTGCCGGGACGGCGCACGCTGGCGGAGCGGCCGCCCGAGGCGAACGCGCCGAGCCAGGCCGGGCACCTGGAGATGGACACGGTCGTGTCCGGGCTCGGCGGCCGCGGCGGCGTGCTCGTGCTGATCGACCGCCACACGCGGCTCTACCGAACGGAGAAGCTGCGCCGCATCGACCAGACCGAAGTGCTCGAGGCGCTGCGCCGGATTCGGCGCTCGGGCCGACTGGGGATCGTGCGGAGCGTGACGACGGACAACGGCTGCGAATTCCTCGACCAACGCGCGCTGGACCGCGCGCTGGGCGCGAAGGTGTACTACACCAGGGCCTGCGCGGCCTACGAGAAGGGCGCGGTGGAGAACGCCAACCGGATGCTGCGGAGGTGGTTTCCCAAGGGGACGGACTTCTCCCGGATCTCGCCGCAGCGCATCCACGAGGTCGGCGAACGGATCAACGAGATCCACCGCGCCTCGCTCGGCGGTCTTTCGGCCGCCGAGAAAGCCGCCGAGTCTCCCGCCGCATGACCCGCCGCCTCATTTCACTTGCAATTCGCCGCGCTTGCGCGCCGGCGCGTCTTTCCGTATACTCCGCGGCATGTTCGGACGCCGCGCCGGCAGCATGGACCAGTTCGGGAAGATCGTGGCCGGATACGGCCGCCGCCTTCTCGGCTACGCCGTGCGCATGGTCGGCGACCGCGACGCCGCGCAGGACGTCG
>JAFTHC010000263.1 GCA_017457625.1 Kiritimatiellia bacterium | reverse complement strand
TGCCGCGGCGAGCGGAAGGTCGTCGACCTCGCCGCCTGGGCCGCCGTCCAGACCGGGACGCCCTGCGAACCGGACGCCCCCGCCGCGCCCTTCGTCCCGGCGCCGCAGACCGAACGCGCCGCCGTCTCGCTCCGCCTCGAATCCGGCGCCACCTTCGCCTCCTTCACGAACCTCCTCATCCGTCTCCGCGACTGCGGCTACGGCGACGTCTTCGTCGTCGAATGAAAACCACGAAAGGAAACACGCCATGAACCATTCCGTCGTTCGTCATTGCCGCGCAGCGGCGACGTCGTTCGTCCTTGCGGCGGCGGCCTTCGCCGCCGCCGCCCCCGCCGCGGCCGACGCGCTCGTCGACCGCAGCTATCCGGTGCTGCCGACGATCCAGGAAGCCCATCTGCAGTCGGTCGACCCCGACTACGATTCGAACCCGAACGCCCCTTGGCGCCTGGGCGCGCCCCGCGATCCGCCGCTGCCGTCGTTCGAGGACTGGTTCCGCGGCTACACGGCCGAGCGCGGCGTGACGTGGCCGGAGGGGTCTTCGCTCGCCTGGTTGCCGCTCCTCGGCCGCATCGACGTGCGCAATACCGAGGCGAACCACGCCCTCTTCCGCCGAGTCGTCGCGCGCTGGCAGCCGCAGCAGATCCGCGTGAGTCTCCAGTTCGCCTCCGCCGCGCCGGCGGCGTTCCGCGAGCTCGGCCTCGAGGACGCGCTCGGCACCTCGCTCTCGCCGGACGAATGGGCCGCGCTCCGCGCCCGCCTCGCCGCGCATCCCGGCGTCGAGCTGCGCGACTGCCCGACGGTCCTGACCCATCCCGGCACGACCGACATGGCGAAGGGCGTTTCGGAGGTACTCTATCCGACCGAGTTCGCCGTCGAGCCGTTCCGCGGCGCCGACGGGAAAACCGGCGTCCGCGTCGAGCCGCAGGAGTTCAACACGCGCTTCGTCGGTTGTATCGCCCAGGTCACGCCGAACGTCGCCCCGGCGGAGCAATGGCTGTCGCTCGAGCTGACGCCGGCGGCCGTTTTCCCGCCGTCGTGGCGCGACTTCGCCGCGCCCGGCTCGCCCGCCGAGGGCGCGCTTCGCCAGCCGTTCTTCCCCGTCTTCTCCCTCGCCACGTCCGTCGACCTGCGCGACGGCCGGACGCTCGTCTTCGGCGGCGTGGTCGTCGACGAGCCGGAAAAGGGATCGCGCGTGCAGCTGCTCTTCGTCTCGGCCGAACGCGTCCTGCTCGACGGCCGCCCGCTCCCGTTCGCCGTCCCCGTGGAAGAGCCGCCCCCGCCGGGTCTCGAAACGCGCCGCTTCGCGATCCTGCGGGGGGTTGGGGATCTCGCCCTTCGGGCCGGCGCGGACCCGGCGTCCGCGACCAACGTCGTGCTCGCCCTCCGCGAACTCGCCGGGGATGCGAACGTCGACTGGCCCGATGGCTCCTTCGTGCGGTTCGACCGGATCGACTGGACGGCCGTCGTCCGCAACACGCCGGAGAATCTCGACCGTTTCCGCCGCGTGCTCGTTCGCAATCGCCTCGTTCCCTTCCAGTTCCAGTTCCGCGTCCGCACGCGCTTCCTCTCCGCGACGCCGGAGGCGTTCGAGGCACTGATGCTCTCCGGAAAACTCGGCAGCTCGTTTTCGCCGGACGACTGGGCGGCGCTGCGCGCGAAGCTGGACGTCACGCCCGGCGTCGAGACCCGCGTCTGGCCGACGCTGCTCACGCGGCCGGGAAGCTCTGCGACGATCAAGGGCGTGACGGAGTTCGTTTACCCGACGGAATACGAAGTCAAGCCGCTCGTCCTCGTCGACAACGGAACCAACGCACCGCCCGTCATGGACTGGTCCGTCGCGGCCGTCGAGCCGCAGGAATTCAACACGCGCGAAGTCGGGCAGATCGTCCAGCTCACGCCGACCCTCTCGTCCGACGGGGGGCGCGTCTCCGTCGACCTCACGTCGTCGCTCGTCCTCCCGCCCGTCTGGAAGGACTACGCCGCACCCGGCTTCGGCGCGATGGAACAACCCTTCTTCCCGGACTTCTCCGCGGCGACTTCGCTCGACCTGCTTCCCGGCTACACGGCGCTGCTCGGCGGCGCGATCGTCGACGACCCCGCCACGGGCCGGCACCACGAATTCTTCGCCATCGGCGTCGACCTCGTCGGTCTCGACGGCGAGCCGCTCGAACACCCCGCCACGCCATGAAAGCTCGACCAGGAGTTCCTGGATCAGGTCGGGCATGTCGTACTCGGTGAGGTTTGAGTGTCCTACGAGTCGCTTGCGAGCGATCCGGATCGCTCCGGGGGTGAACGTCTCGGCGAACTTCTCGGCCGGGACTGGCGCATACGGGTCGGCGTTGCCGAGCGGGTTGCGGCGCTTGTTGTCGTGACTGTTGGAAGGTTGTGCCTTCCGCGATTTCGGGCGCTCTCCGGATTCTCACCGACCTACTTTCGGCGCCGCGCGAAGTCTGTGTCGAGGTATGTTCGCGCGAGGGGACGACTTCAAAAACACCCAAATTTGTTGGGCTTTTCGCGCATTTTTCCGAATACGAGAATGGCCGGGGCGAACCCGGCCATCTTCCTATTGTCTTCCGCGGGGGATCCAAGGTTTGTCAGGAACCTTGGTGGAGCTAAGGAGGTTCGAACTCCTGACCTTCTGAATGCCATTCAGACGCTCTACCAACTGAGCTATAGCCCCATGGTGCGGTTGACGGGCGGGGACTCTAGCAAAACGGGGGAGGGGAGTCAAGCGAATTTTTGGCGTTTGGCGGAGAATGCGTTTGCGGGCGCGGGGGCGGTGTGGTAGACTGGCGCCCCATGAACGCCTTCGCGCGAGTCCGTTCGAAACTCGGTCCCCTCTGGGGGCCGGCGTTGATCCTGTTTTTCGCGCTGCGTTTCGGGGATTTCGTGAACGCCGCGGTGGGGCTCTGGCTCGTGCCGCGTTTCGTGCCCGCGGCCGACCTGCGCGCCGTCCAGCCGCTCGTGCGCGTGGCGGCGTTCGTGGCGACGCCGCTCTCGATCCTGCTCGTGCCCTACGCCAAGCTCCTCAACGTGCACGCGGTCCGCGGCGAGGCCGGAAAGGTGAAGGCGCTCATCCGCGACGCGTCGCTGCTGGCGCTTGCGTCGCTGCTGCTCGCCCTGCTCGCCACGCCGCTGTTCTTCCGGCTCGTCTTCCGGCTCTGGCACATCGAGAACGGCCGCCTGGCCCTCGCGATCGTCGCCTCGTCGATGGTCGGCGCGCTTTCCCCCGTCTTCACGGAGACGCTCCGCGCGCTCGGCCGGTTCGGCGTCGTGTCGTGGTCGGCCGCGCTGTCCGGGCCGCTGCGCTTCGCCGTGATGGCGCTCGCGCTGCCGGTGCGCGGACTGACTGGCTACTTCGTCGGGCAGGCGTCCGCGCCGGCGTTCCAGTCGGGCGTGGCGGCGGTCGACTTCTTCCGCCGCCACCGCGGCGTCCGCGCCGAGCCCTACTGGCGCGAAGACCGCCGCGTCTTCCTCGCCTTCGGCGCGCCGCTCGCGCTCTCGGCGCTCGTGGGCAACTTCCGCGCGATGCTGGAGGCGATGCCGCTGGCGCTCGTCCCGGAGGCCGAATCGGTCGCCTTCTACTACCTGACGACATTCACGGAAATCGCTTCCTACGCGGGAGTCACCGTCGTTTTCGTGCTGTTTCCGGTCGTGTCCGCGCGGCACGAGCGGGGGCAGGGGACGGCGCGCCTGCTCGCGCAGTCGATGGCGGTCACGCTTGCCGGCGGCCTCGCGGTTTCGCTGCTCCTCGCGCTTGCGGGCGCCCCGCTGCTGCGCGCGGTCGGCGCCGGCGCGCACGCGGCGCAGGCGAAGTGGTTCTTCCCGCTCGGCGCGCTCGCCGCGGTGCGGACGGCGTCCGCGTGCTTCACGACGCACGAGGCGGCGTGTTCCCGGTTCCGCTACCTGCGCTACGCGATCCCGGTCGCGCTGCTCGAAACCGCCGGACTGCTGCTGCTGCTGCGCGGGCCGGCGTGGATCGTGCCGTCGCAGTGGCGCTTCCGCGGCGTGTTCGCCTTCATGGCCTTCAACGCGCTCTCGACGTTCGCCTGCATCCTCGCCGACCTCGCGCTCCGGGCACGGCGCGCCCGGGCCGCTACCCGAGCGCGATGAGCGCGACGCCCAGGAGCCCCAGGGCGAAGGCGGCGTTCTGCAGCGCCGTCGTGCGCTCGCGCAGCGCGAGGCGCCCGTAGAGGAAGAAGCCGAGCAGGCACGCGTTCACTTCCATGGGCGAGGCGACCGCGATCGCGCCGGCGGCCTGCAGGCGGTCGAGCGCGTTGAAGTGGAACCAGCAGCTCGCGACGAACCCCGGCACGAGCGCCGCGCCGCAGACTTTCAGCAGGAAGAGGTATTTGCCGCGCAGGTCCGGGTCGCGCGGCGCGGGACCCTCCAGCATGCGCCTGCCCGCCGTGAAGACCGCCCACGCCGCGAGCGTGCCGACCGCGCCCCAGAACATGCGCTCGAGGTTCTCCGGCCGGGCGTCCGCCGGCAGGTAGGAGACGAGGTTCACCGCACACTGGTTCGCGCCGCACAGCACGAACGCCGCGAGCGCCGGCAGGAACCAGCGCAGCGCCGATCCGCCCTTCGATTCCCCGCCCTTTGCGAACCCCGACACGACGACGTTGCCGACGATCATCGCGAACCCCGCCGCGCGCGCCCACGTGAGGTCCGTCCGTCCCGACAGCACGCCCATCAGGAACGGGAACACGAGGCCGGACTGCGTGACGGTCCACGCCAGGCCGTTCGGTCCGCGCGCCATCGCGCGGCCCATGAAGAAGATCATCCAGAAGTTGAGGAAGCCCCACGCGACCATGCACAGCGCCGGCAGCGGCGACGCCCCGAACGCGAACGCCCGCGACTCCGGCCACAGCGCCGGCCCCGCGACGAGCGCCAGCGACACGGCCGCGAGCGAGTAGAGCGAGCCCACGAGCTGCTGCCGGAACGCGCCGCAGCCGCGGCGCTCCGCCGAGCCGACGATCGCGCCGGTGATCACCCACGTCAGGCCCGTGAGGATCGCGAAAAGAAGTCCTAGATACATGGTTTTCTCCAGTAGGCCGTGTATTCGACGTTGCCGGCCGCGCCGCGGATGGGCGACTCGCAGACGCCGACCCACTCCAGGCCGAGTTCGCCCGTGCCGAACGCGCGGACGTCCGCCACGACCTGCGCGCGGACGGCTTCGTCGCGCACGATGCCGCCGCGCCCGACCTGCCCGCGCCCCGCCTCGAACTGCGGCTTGACCAGGGTCACGATCCCGCCGCCCGGCGCGAGGACCGAGGCCATCGGCGGGAGGATGAGCCGCAGCGAGATGAAGGACACGTCGCACACGGCGAACGCCGGGACGAACGGCAGGTCCGCGGCCGTCAGCGCGCGGCAGTTGAAGCCTTCCTTCACCCAGACGCGCGGATCGGCGCGCAGGCGCGGGTGGAACTGGTCGTGGCCGACGTCCACCGCCGCGACGCGCGCGGCGCCGTGCTGCAGCAGGCAGTCCGTGAAGCCGCCCGTCGAGGCGCCCACGTCGAGGCAGTCGAGTCCTTCGACCGAGAAACCGAAATGGGAGAACGCGCCTTCGAGCTTCCAGCCGCCGCGGCTCACGAAGCGCTCGGGCGCTTCGACTTCGACCTTCGCGTCGCCGCGCACCTGGTTGCCGGGCTTGGGGTTCGCCACGCCCTCCACGCGCACCTTGCCCTCGCGCACGAGACGCTGCGCGAGCGTGCGCGACGGCGCGAGGCCGCGGGCGACGAGGAGTTCGTCGAGACGGATTTTCATGCGGACGGGATCTCCGGGGGCGGCGCGGCGGCGGGCAGAGGCGCGCTCGCGGCCGTGGCGGGGTGCAGGCGGAGGAGCCGCTCGACCGAGGCGAGCAGCTCGTCGGGCGTTTCGCCCGAAGGGCGCGGCACGGCGCCGCGGAAGCGCAGCGGCAGGCCGTCGCGGTAGAGGAAGAGCGCGCCTTCGCGCATCGAGATGCGGGTGACGCCGCGCTCGGCGGCGAGGATGCGGCAGCGCGCGACGCGGAAGAGGCGGTCGAGCGGCGCGGGCACGGGGCCGAAGCGGTCTCGCGTCTCGGCGCGCAGGGCATCGAGCTCGGCCTCGGAGGAGCATTCGGCCAGGCGCCGGTGCAGCTCGATGCGGCCCGCGTCGTCCTCGACGTAGGCGTAGGGCAGGAACGCGCCCGAAGCGCGGTCGTCCGCGCCCGGGCCGGCGGCGAGGAACGGCAGGTCGGTCTCGACGTTCACGAGCAGCGGGGGCGCTTCGCCCTTGAGCTGCGCCACGGCGCGGCGAAGGAGCTGGCAGTAGAGCCGGAAGCCGACGGCGGCGATGTGGCCGCTCTGCTCGGCGCCGAGGAGGTTGCCGGCGCCGCGCAGCGACAGGTCGCGCATGGCGAGCGAGACGCCGCTGCCGAGGCGCGAGGCGGCGGCGAGCGCTTCGAGCCGTTCCTTCGCGTCGGCGGTGACGGGCGCGTCGCGCGGCACGAGGAAATACGCGTGGGCCTTCACGGAGCCGCGCCCGACGCGGCCGCGCAGCTGGTAGAGGTCGGCCACGCCGAAGCGGTCCGCGCGGTCCACGAGGATCGTGTTGGCGCGCGGCACGTCGATGCCGTTCTCCACGATCGTCGTGCTGAGCAGCACGTCGTAGAGGCCGGCGGCGAAATCGCGCACGATGCGTTCCGTCTCGCGCGGCGGCAGGCGCCCGTGGCCGACCGCGATGCGCAGGTGCGGGAAGAGGCGCTCCAGGCGCCGCCGCACGAGGTGGATCGTCATCACGCGGTTGTGCAGGAAGAAGACCTGGCCGCCGCGGGAGATTTCGGCGAGGACGGCGTCGCGCACGACGTCGTCCGAATCGGCCACGACGTGCGTCTCCGTGGCGACGCGGCCGGGCGGCGGCGTGCGCAGCAGCGAAAGGTCGCGCGCGCCGACGAGCCCGAGGTAGAGCGTGCGCGGGATCGGCGTGGCGCTGAGCGTGAGCACGTCGACCATTTCGCTCATGGACTTGAGTTTCTCCTTGTCGCGCACGCCGAAGCGCTGCTCTTCGTCGATCACCACGAGCCCGAGGTCCTTGAAGCGGACGCCGTCCTCGAGGATGCCGTGCGTGCCGACGAGCACGTCGACCGTGCCGTCCGCCGCGCCGCGCAGCGCGGCGCGGCGTTCGCCCTGCGTGGCGAAGCGCGAATGCAGCGCGACGCGCAGCGGATACGGCGCGAAGCGTTCGCGGAACGTCTCGAAGTGCTGCTGCGCGAGCACCGTGGTGGGGACGAGCACGGCGACCTGCTTGCCCTGCATCGCGGCGACGAACGCGGCGCGCAGCGCGATTTCGGTCTTGCCGTAGCCGGCGTCGCCGCAGACGAGGCGGTCCATGGGGTGGGGGCTGCGCATGTCGGCCAGGACCGAGCGGATGCAGTCGGCCTGGCCGGGCGTCTCCTCGTAGGGGAACGACGCCTCGAACTCCTCGTACCAGGGCGTTTCGGCGGCGAACGCGTGGCCGGGCAGCGTCCGGCGCCGCGCCTGGCGCCGCAGCATGCCGACGGCGAGGCGCCGCACCGCTTCCCCGGCCTGCGCCTTCTCGACGCTCCAGCGCCGGCCGGAAAGGGAGTGCAGCTTCACCGGCGCGTCGCCCACGCCCGTGTAGCGCGAGACCAGGTGCGCCTGCGAGAGCGGCACGTAGAGGCGCGTGCCGCCGGCGTATTCGAGCGCGAGCATTTCCGCGCGCCCGTTCGCGGTGTCGACCTGCTTGAGGCCGAGGTAGCGGCCGATGCCGCGCTCGGCGTGCACGACCACGTCGCCCGGCTCGACGTGGTCGACGATGCGCGAGGCGAGCGCTTCGGACGGCGCGTCGGCGCCGGAGGCGACGCGGTCGAGCGCTTCTTCGAGCGAGGCGGCCGCGGCGTCCGCGCCGGCGCCGCCGGGGACGACGAACGAGGTGCAGAGCGAGCCGGGGCGCTTGGCGCGGCCGAAGAGGTCCGCCTGCGCGAGGAAGACGGCGCCCGGCATGCGGAAGCCGCCCGAGAGGCGCGCCACGCGCAGGTCGGCCGGGGCGTCCGCGCCGAGCTCCTCGCGGACGCGCTCGAGCGTGCCCCCGGTGTCGAGGCAGACGTGCACGTCGGCGGCGCGGCGGCGGCCGCGGCGCGGCAGGACGTCTCGGTAGAGCGCGTGGCGCGCCGCCTCGGACGCGGCCGGATCGAGCGCGCCGCCGGCGTCCGCGAGGCCGCCGGCCGGTTCGACCGGGAGCGAGACGGGCGTGGCGTCCTCCGGTTGCGGCAATCCGAGGAAGACGTGGGCGGCGGCGGGGCGCGAGAGAAGCGCCGCGCGCAGGGCCGGCAGGCGGCGCTCCCCGGGCGCGGCGTTCTCCCGCGCGAACGCGTCCGCCGCGGCGTCGAGCTCCGCGCCGCCGATCCAGAGCGCGGTCGCGTCGGGCGGGAGGGCGTCCGCGAGCCAGAGCCGCGCGCCCGGCGGCGTGCGGCGCGGCGGCACGCGCAGGCTCGCGAGCTTCTGGTCCGAGCGCTGCGTGGCGGGGTCGAAGGTGCGGAGCGAATCGACTTCGTCGCCGAAGAACTCCACGCGCGAGGGAACGCGCGCGGCGGCGGGCCAGACGTCCAGCACGCCGCCCTTCACGGCGTAGGTCCCGGGCTCGAACACCTCGGGCTCGCGCCGGTAGCCGTTCGCTTCGAGCCAGGCGGCCGTTTCGTCGCGCCCCGCGGCGGCGCCGGGCTCGAAGCGGAGCGACGCGGCGTCCACCGCCGCCGGATCGGGCGAAGGCTGGAGCAGGGCCTGCACGCACGTGGCGAGCAGCATCGGCGGCGGGCGCGCGCCGCGGCGCTCCGGGCGCAGCAGGCGGAAAACCGAGAGGCGGGCGGCGGCGGCTTCGGGGTCTTCGCCCGCGGGGGAGAGCATCGGGAAGACGCGCAGCGCGTCGCCGGCGGGGAGGAACGCGGCGGCGTCCGCGGAGAACGCCTCCAGGCGCACCGGGCCGGGCAGGACCGCGAGCACGACGCCGCGGTCCGGGTCGCGGCGCAGCGCGGCCGCGAGCGCGGCGGCGGCGGCCCCGGGCGGCTCGGGCGCGGCGGCGAGGCGCACGCCCTCCAGCGGCGCGCGCAGCGCCGCGGCGAGATCCGCGCGCAGCAGGTCCCTGGCGCGCGGGGCGGCCGGACGGGCGCGGGGCATGCGGGCTACCAGACCGTTTCCCCGAGGAGCCGGGCCGCGAGGGCGACCGCGAGCACGGCCGTCTGGTTGCGGACGTCGAGCACCGGATTCACCTCGACGATTTCGGCCGAGCTCACGAGGCCGCCGGCCGCCATCTCCTCCATGAGCAGGAGCGCCTCGCGGTTCGTGAGGCCGGCCGCGAGCGGGATGCCGGTGCCCGGCGCGAACATCGGGTCCAGCACGTCCATGTCGAAACTCACGTGCACGCGCCGGACGCGGCCGGCGAAGAAGGCCCGGACGCGGCGGAGGATCTCCGGGACGCCGTGGCGGTCCACGTCGCTCATCGAAAACACGGTGACGCCGGCGGCCTTCATCAGGTCGCGCTCGCCGGGATCGAGGTCGCGCGTGCCGACGAAACACACGTCGCGCGGGTCGACCTTGCGGCCGGGCGCGTAGAGGTCCACGAGCTCGGGCAGGCCCAGACCGCAGGACGCGGCGAGGCATTCGCCGTGGATGTTGCCGGAGGGCGTCGTGTCCGGGGTGTTGAAGTCGCCGTGGGCGTCCACGTAGAGCACGCCGAGGCGTTCGCCGGCCGCGCGCGCGGCGGCCGCGGCGCCGGCCAGCGAGCCGAGGGCGACCGAGTGGTCGCCGCCGAGCACGAGCGGGAACGCGCCGTCGGCCAGCGACCCCTCCACCTCGCGCGCGAGCGCCTCGCAGGCGCGCTTGATCGGGGCGAGATACTTGGCGCGCGGATTGCCCGGGTCGGCGCCTTCCTGGGGCTGGAGGCGGACCGGGGAATCGGCCAGCGAAACCGCGTGGCCGATGCTCTCCCGGCGCTCGCGGATGCCGGCCAGCCGGATGGCCGAGGGGCCCATGTCGGACCCGTGGCGGCTCGCGCCGAAGTCGAGCGGCATTTCGAAGATGCGGATGTCCATGCCCGCGCATTCTACCCGAATCGCGCCCACGGGCGCAAGCCGCGGATGGGGCGGGGGAGGGGAGCGCGGCTCAAAGCCCGGCGGCGAGCGCGAGGAAGGCGGACGCCGTCCACGTGTAGGCGCGGTCGCGGAGGCCTTCGCCCGAGAGGGCGTCGAAGTTTTCCGCGAAGCCGCTCTTGGCG
>JAFTHC010000262.1 GCA_017457625.1 Kiritimatiellia bacterium | reverse complement strand
GTAGAGGGCAGCGCTTCCGATGCGGTCATTATCCGCGCCGTCGCGGAAGACGGCGCTGAAGCGGTCGCCGGGCGCCAGAGCCGCGGCGCGCGTCACGACGCCGCCCGCGGGGCCGCGCACGAGCGCGTAGCCGCGCGCGAGGACGGCCATCGGGTCGAGCGCCGCGTGGGCGGCGCGGAGAGCGTCCAGCCGGGAGCGCGCCGCCGCGAGGCGCGCGCGGGCGGCCGCTTCCGGACGCGGCGAGAGGGCGCCGAGGCGCAGGCGGGCGCGGTGGACGCCGCCCAGCAGCGCCGCGTCGAGGCGCTGCGCGAGCAGGTCGACGCGCTGGGCGTGGTCGCGCACGAGCGCCGCGGGCTGCGCAAAGGCGCGGGAGCGTGCGCAGAGCTCCAGCCGCGCGCGGGCGCCGGCGGCGGCGCGCGTCCCCGCCAGGGAAAGGCGTTTCCAGAGGGACGCGACCGTCGCGACGAGGTCTTCGCGGTTCTTCACGACGAGTTCGGCCGCGGCGGACGGCGTGGGCGCGCGAAGGTCGGCCGCGAAGTCGCAGATCGTGAAGTCGGTTTCGTGGCCGACGGCGGAGACGACGGGGATCGCCGACGCGCGGACCGCGCGAGCGACGACCTCTTCGTTGAAGCACCACAGGTCCTCGATCGAACCGCCGCCGCGGCCGACGATCAGCACGTCGGGCCGCGGCTCCACGCGGTTGAGGAGGGCGATCGCGGCGGCGATTTCCTCCGCGGCGCCGTCTCCCTGGACGCGCGCCGGGGCGAGCAGGACGTGCAGCCCGGCGAAGCGGCGGCGCGTCACGTTGAGCATGTCGCGGATCGCCGCGCCGGTGGGGGAGGTGACGATCCCGACGACGCGCGGCAGCGCGGGCAGCGGGCGCTTCTGGGCCGGGTCGAAAAGCCCTTCGGCGGCGAGACGGCGCTTGAGCGCCTCGAAGCGGAGCATGAGCTCGCCTTCGCCGACGGGTTCGGCGGACCGGACGACCAGCTGGCAGCGCCCCTGGGGTCCGTAGAACGAGACGCCGCCGCGCAGGCGCACCTTGGCGCCGTCGCGCAGGACGCGCGCGGCGTCCGGCGAACGGGCGGCGTTGAAGAAGGTGCAGGAAATCTGCGCACCGGCGTCCTTGACCGTGAAGTAGACGTGCGGGCTCGACGACACGAACCGGACGTTGGAGAGCTCGCCTTCGACCCACACGTCGCGGAACCACTGCTCCAGCCCGCCGCGGATGCGCGCGGCGAGGGCGGTGACGGTTTCGGGGGCGGCGGCGGGCATGGCGTGCGCGGTGCGATCAGAAGGCCAGGGCGGGCAGCAGGGCGTTCCACCACACGTGGAACATGTTGGCCACGGGGCGCACGAGCGCCCAGTTGCGGCGGTGGTAGGCGGCGTAGCACGCGGCCACGCAGCAGAGCAGCAGCAGGCCCGCGGTCCAGGCGGCGGCGCGGCGGCGGCGTTCCGTCACGGCGCGGCCTCCGTTTCCGCGGGGGGGCGGGCGCGGACGAACAGCCCGCAGCCCAGGTCGGCCAGGAGCCCGCTTTCGACCTGGCGGCGCAGTGATTCGCCGGCGGCGGGGCAGACGCCCGGCCAGCCGGGGTAGAAGAGGAAGCGCAGGCCCGCCTCGTCGAGCCGCGCCGCGAAATCGACCGGGGCGTCCCTCGCTTCGATCGTGAAGCAGCCGCGCCGGTAGCCCGGGCCGTAGACCAGGTAGAGAGGGCCTTCGCGGCCCATGAAGACGGCCATGTCCTCGTCGGGCGGGACATGGCGCCCGATGCGCTCCTGGACGGCGGCGAGGAGCCCCGCGCGGCGCCCGACGGCGGACGTCTGCGCGATCCAGTCGATGCGCGGCGCGTTGGAAAGGCCCGTGAAGAGGTTCAGCAGCGTCGTCCAGGCCGCGGCGGCCCCGAGCGCGCAGCGGACCGGACGCGGAAGCCCGCCCCGCGCGACGGCGCCGGCGAATCCCACGCACAGCGGACCGGGCGTCCAGAGCAGGAAACGCAGGCACGTCGAGTCCGGCCGGACGGAACCGAGGACGACCGCCGCGGCCAGCAGCTGCCCGAGCGCGAGGAAGAGGAAGCGGCGGGAGCGCAACGCGAAAAAGACGGAGCAGGGCAAGCCGCAGGCGACGGCGAACCACCCCCAGCCCGTCATGCGGCGGAGGTTGGGGACGACGGCGTCGCCGTCCCAGAGTCCGCCCGGCCCGGCGAGCATGCGCAGCGCCTGGCGCAGCGAATCGAGGGAAAACGCGCCGGACTGGATGCCGTCGGCCGTCTCGGCGCCGGCGACGACGGGATAGAGCGGATTGCCGAACCGCACCGCGTTGCGCACGTACCAGAACGCGCCGAGGAACAGCGCGGCCGCGACGAGGAGCCACAGGACGCGGGGCGCGCGCAGGACGCCGCGCGCCGCCCGGAAATCCGCCGCGCGCAGCGCGGGGACGGCCGCGAGCGCGGCGCCGGGGAGCATGAAGGCGATCGTCGGCTTCACGCCGGCCGCGAAAAAGAGGGCCGCGGCGCAGAGGAGCCAGCGGCGGCGCGCCGTTTCCGCGTCCGCGGCCGGGAAGGTCCAGAGCGCCAGCACGTAGTAGAAGAGCGCGGCCGTCGGCAGGTCGGTTAGGCAGGTCGCGCCGTGGCCCACGACCGCCGGCGTGACGGCGAAGAGGACGGCCGCCCATCCGGACGCGCGGCGCCCGAGGCCGACGTTGCGCGCCAGGCACCAGACGCCGAGCGCGGCGAGCGCGTGGAAAAAGAGGCCGGGCGCCTCGACGAGCAGTTCGTGGTGGAGAAACACGGCCCACCAGGCGTCGAGCAGCTCCATGCCGCTGGGCCAGAACACGCGCTTGACGGGCAGGTCGGGCAGCGAGAGCGAACCGGCGTGGATCCACTGCGCGACCTTGCTCAGGTGGTAGGTGAGCGCGTCGAACGTGAGCGGCGGGGCGAGCACGACGAACATCGCCGCGTGCAGCGCGACGTAGGCGGCGGCCGCGGCGGCGCAGACCGCCAGGAAGGGGCGGCGGCGCAGGCCGCCCCGCAGGCGGCGCCACGCGGGCCGGAGCAGGCCGGCGGCGCATTCGCGCAGGCGCCGCCGCCCGGCCGGCAACGCGAACGCCGCCGCCAGGCCCGCTGCGCCCGTCCAGCCCAGGAACGCGCCGTCGAGCCGCCCGCAGAGCCCCGCCGCCATCACGTGGAGCGCCTGCGTGCCGAGGAACGCGAGCGCGAGCGTCATCGCGTCCAGCGCCGGGCGCCCCGTCCGCGCGTCGCGCCAGACGAGCGCCGCGCAGACGGCGGCGAAGGCGAAGCAGACTGCCATCTGCGCAAGGGCGAAGGGCGGGAAAGGGGTCGGCATGGGACGTGTTGCGGAGTCGCCCGCAATCCTACACCATCCGCGCGCGGCGCGCAAGCGTCCGCGCGCTTGACTTGCGCGCGGCGTTTTCCCTATGATTGCGGGCGACACGAACCACGGGGCCGAACGCCCCGCCGGAGAAAATTCCATGCAGAAAAACGACTACTCCTGCAACCCGCTCGTCGGCGCCATCGGCAAGCCCGCCGCCGCGTTCACCAAGGCCGACATCGAAAAGTACGTCGTCTCGAACGGCATCCGCCACGTCAATTTCATGTATCCCGGCGGCGACGGGCGACTCAAGACGCTGAACTTCGTCGTGAACGACGCCGCCTACCTCGACGAGATCCTCACCTGCGGCGAGCGCGTCGACGGCTCCAGCCTCTTCTCCTACGTCGAGGCGAGCAGCTCCGACCTCTACGTCGTGCCGCGCTTCTCGACCGCCTTCCTCGACCCGTTCGCGGAGCTCCCGACGCTGTGCCTGCTCTGCTCGTTCTTCGACAAGAACGGCAACCCGCTCGCCAGCTCCCCGGAATACACGCTGCGCAAGGCGTGCGCCGTCTTCTGCGAGACGACGGGCCTCGAGTTCGAGGCGATGGGCGAGCTCGAATACTACGTCATCGCGGAGGACACCGGCGCGTTCCCGGCGGCCGACCAGCGCGGCTACCACGAGTCCGGCCCGTTCGCGAAGTTCAACGAGTTCCGCCAGAAGTGCATGCTCTACGCGGCCCGCCTCGGCTGCCGCATCAAATACGGCCACAGCGAGGTCGGCAACTTCACCCAGGACGGAAAGCTCTACGAGCAGAACGAGATCGAGTTCCTCCCGTGCCCCGCGGAGAGCGCGGCCGACCAGCTCACGCTCGCCAAGTGGGTCATCCGCAACCTCGGCGCGCGCAGCGGGCTCAACGTCACGTTCGCCCCGAAGATCACCGT
>JAFTHC010000261.1 GCA_017457625.1 Kiritimatiellia bacterium | reverse complement strand
GAGATCTCGGGGCCGACCATGCCGGCGTAGCGGTGGCCGTTGAGGACCTTGAGGTCCTTGTAGTTGCCGTTCAGGACGTGCTTCTTCGCGCCGAAGATGTGGATGCCGCCGCAGCCCTCCTCGACGGACCAGGCGTCGGGGCGGCAGGCCTTGATGATCTCGGCGAAGACGCGGTGGTAGGCGCCGTATTCCTCGCTCATCGGGTCGCCGCGCTCGTTGTCGAGCTCGAAGGCGATGATGTCGGGGAAGGTCGAGACGATGAGCGCCATGTCGCGGCGCCACTTGTTGTCCGGCTCCTTGGGGGCGTCGGCCTCCCACTTGCCGCCGAGCATCATGCAGGGCAGGGTGCGCATGCCGACGTCCTGCGCGGCCTTGAGGATCTTCGGATACCAGGGCCAGCCGGCGTATTTGCCGTCGCCGCGGGCGCGCTTCATCCACTCGAAGTTCCACGCGTAGTCGCGCAGCCAGACGAAGCCGAGCTTGGCGAACTTGTCGTAGCCGACGTAGGTGCCGCCGTGGACGTTGATGCCGTAGGCGGAGTCGTCCTTCTGCTTCTCGGTGAGGGCCGGCGGATGCAGGATGACCGCGTAGCGCGTCTCCTTCTCGTAGGGCTCCGTGAAGCCGGTCGCCTTGAGCCGGAGCGTGTAGGCGCCGGGCTCCGTGAAGGGCAGCTTGACGCGGACGGACGCGCTGTCGAGCACCTTCATGTCGGGTATCTTGAGCGGGCGCTTCTCGCCCGTCGCGCTCTCGACCTCGACCTCGGTGCGGACGGTGCGCTCCTCGCCGAGCCAGCTGCCGGCGGAGAGGACCACGACGGGATCCTCCTCCTGGTAGTAGAAGCAGTTCGCGACGGTCGGGAACGTGACGCCGATCTCGTAGGGGCGGTCCTTCACGGGGATCTGCGACATGTCCGTGTGGACGCGCAGGTCGTAGAGGTCGAGGATGCGCTCCATCGCCTTGGGGTTGTTGCGGTCGCCCCAGTTGTTCTGCGAGATGGAGTCGAGCTTGATCGGGAACTTGATCGGCATCTTGACCTGCTTGCCGGTCTCGGGATCCTTTCCGTTCACCATCTCGGGGATCACGTATTCGAAGGGCTCCCACTCGGTGCTCTTCGCGGGAATGCCCCAGGAGAACGAGTTCGTGTTGGCGTCCACGAAGTTCATCCCCATGCCCCAGGAGTCCTCGTTGCCCTTGCGAGCCCAACCGGTGATCTTCACGACCTTGCCGGGGAGCGTGCGGGCCTTCGGGTTGGCGCTCCAGCCGCCGAACGAGTAGGCGCCGTAGCGGACGATGAGGCGCAGGGCCTTGTGGTCCTTGGGCGCGGCGGGGTCGGAGGGCCGCGCGTCGAGCACCTGGAACTCGCCGGGGGTGGTGGGCCAGCCGCCCTCCTCCCAGATGTTGGCCTCGGGGTCGCCGATGTCGCGCGAGGCGAGAACGGTCTGCGGCTCGGCGCCGAGGGGCGCGTCGTCCGCGAAGGAAGGAACCGCGCACGCGAGCGCCGCGATTCCGAACAACGGGATGGCTGTTCTTTTCATGTGGTTGTTTGGGGTTGGTTTTGGAAAGGGCGCGCCGCCGCGGCGTGGCGGGGTGGCGACGGGTCCTCATTGTAGCACGGACCGTGCCAGAAAACAAGCGTTTTGCCGCGCCGTGCCGTCAACCCCCGGAAAACGGGCGTGCTGCGTCCGCGAGTCCCGGGTCGGCGCCACGCCCGGGTGCGTTCCCGGAGACGCACCCGGGCGTGGCGGGGTGCGTTCCGCCGTGCGCGTCCGGCGCGGTAATCGGTCAGGGTTGGGGGGCGGCGCATGGGGCGGGGCGGGCGCACGGTCTCATGCGCCGCACGTGGAGGCGTAGCCGAAAATGCCGGGCCGGCGCGTTCGGGGCGCCCGCGCGGG
>JAFTHC010000260.1 GCA_017457625.1 Kiritimatiellia bacterium | reverse complement strand
TGGGCGCGGCAGCGCCGCCGCGGCGAGCGCGCGCCCGCCCCCGCGCCCGGCGACGCCATCGCCGCGGTCGGCGCGGCGTGGGTCGCCGTGGCGCTCTTCGGCGCCGTGCCGCTGTGGGCGAGCGGCGCGTTCAAGTCGGTCACGGACGCCGTCTTCGAGAGCGTGAGCGGCTTCACGACGACGGGCGCGACCGTCCTCGCGGACGTCGAGGCCGTCCCGCGCGCGGTGAACCTCTGGCGCTGCGAGACGCACTGGCTCGGCGGAATGGGCGTCATCGCGCTCGTCGTCGCGCTCGTCCCGCTCCTGGGCATCGGCGGGTTCCGGCTCCTCAGCGCCGAGTCGACCGGGCCCGAGAAGGGCCGCCTCACGGCGCGCATCGCCGACACGGCGAAGGTGCTCTGGCTGCTCTACGTCGCGCTCACGGCGCTGCAGGCCGCGCTGCTGCGGCTCTGCGGGATGGGGTGGGTCGACGCCGTCTGCCACGCCTTCTCGACGCTCGGGACGGGCGGCTTCTCGACGCGCAACGCGAGCCTCGCCGCGTTCGCGAGCCCCGCCGCCGAATGGGTCTGCACCGCGTTCATGCTCGCCGCGTCGCTCCCGTTCGCGCTCTACTACCGCCTCCTCGCGCGCCGCGGCGAAGGCGTGCGCCGCGCGACCGAACCCAAGGTATTCCTCGCCGTCGCGGCGGCCGCCGCGGCGCTCGTCGCGCTCGTCCTCGCCCGCGCCGGCGAACCGGCAGGCCGAGCGGTCCGGCTCGCGTCCTTCCAGGTCGCCTCGATCCTCTCGACGACGGGCTTCGCCTCGGCCGACTACGCGCTCTGGACGCCCGCCGCGCAGGCGGTCCTCCTCGCGCTGCTCCTCGTCGGCGGCTGCTCGGGCTCCACCGCGGGCGGCGTGAAGGTCGTCCGCTGGACCGTCCTCGCGCGGCAGGCCGCCGCCGAGACGCGTCGGCTCCTGCATCCGCGCGAGGTCTCCGCCGTCCGCATCGACGGGCGCCCGGTGCACGACGGCCTCGTCGCCGCCGTGGCGGGGTTCGTCCTGGCCTATTTCGCCCTCGTGGGCGCCACGGCGCTCGCGGGCGCGGCGGCGGGGCTGCCGCCGCTGGAGGCGTTCACGGCGGCGCTGAGCATGGTCGGCAACGTCGGCCCGGCGCTCGGCGCGCTCGGCCCCTCCGCCAACTACGGCGCGCTGCCCGCGGCGCTCAAGTGGTGGTACTGCTTCGCGATGCTCGCCGGCCGCCTCGAGATCTACACGATGCTGATCCTCGTCGGCCGCCTGTTCGTCCGCCGCCGTCGACACGGCCGCCGCCTTGTCGCCCGTGACCGGCTTCCAGGCCGCGTCCTCGCGCGTCAGGACGCCGGAGGAGACCAGCGTGTAGGTCACGCCGGCCTTCTTCGTGCGGAAGCGCACGACGAATCCCTCCGCCGTCATCTCGACCGCGGGCGGGTCGCCCTCGACCAGGCCTTCGCCCGGCTCGATGGCGGGCGGCGTCGTGTCGAAGACGACGACCGTGCCGGACATCGCCCCGATCGATCCCTGGCCGGGACCTTAAGGGGTCTGTCCCCATAAGTCCGCATTTCTCCTGATTCCTTTGGATGTGGCTTTTCCGAAAGCCTTAAGATTTGGCACGGCTACCTACGAACGCAACGCCTTGCGAGCGCGGCGGCGTTCCCGCCACCGTGCGAGGGCTCCGCGTTTGTAACTCTTGATTCCGATCCAGACACCCCAAAAGACGAAGAGCGCCAACCAGAGGATTTCGACGAAGATTGCGACATTGACCCAGGAACCGGCCGGATGCAGGAACCACTGCCATCGGGATTCATCCCAGAACGGCGTTCCGTCGGGCACTTCAACGGGATGTTTCTCAAAGAAAAACAGGATGACGGCATAGGGCGCGATTGCGATTCCGCCCAGCGCGGCCAGTAATGCCGCCAGCACCACGATAAGGACGACGAACTTGGCGAACTTGGCACTCCAGAACCAGTGGAAGACCGTTGAGACCCGTCTGAAAACACCAAGGATTGCATGGATGACGTTTCCGATCAGCCGTTCCAGGAAACGGTTCGCTTCGTCCAGCGTTCCCTCGTCATCCGGCGAATCGTTCCGGAGGCGGGATGGAGCGGTTCCGTCCGCATTCGTCGCATCGGGGACGGTGAACGGCTTGCCGCATCCGGGGCAATCCACGGACGTTCCGGCGAGCGAATCTTCTCCTTCGAGGTGTTGGCCGCAATGGGGGCAGGTCGTTTTCATGACGTGTTTTTCGGGTGCAAAAGGGGGGCTGGAGACTATTTTGTTTTTGAAAATCCGTACGATTCGCGCAGCGACCGTTCGGCTAAATTGATGGATTCGCGCATGGCGGTGATTTCCGCGGACTTCCGCTCGACTTCGACACTCATGGAAGCGACGCTTGATTTGAGGGCGGGCAACCGTGCTGTTATCATCTCGATCTCTTTCTCGACAGAAGTCTTTTCGCGGCGCAAATTGTCGGTTTCTGCGACAAGACCGCCTAGCACGTTGAACTCCGGCCAAATCTCGTTTTCCACCCGGATTCGGAAATGCCTTGCGCGACAATATTTCCGGTAGACGGACAGATGAACGGCTTCGGCTTCTTGCAGTCGTGCAAACGCAGCGTGGAGATCAAACTCTGCATGTCGGCGTTCTTCGGCATCATTTGCCTTGATCTCCGCCTGTTTTTTATCGATGTTCGATTGCGCCGTTTCGACCGCGACTTCGCGAAATCCATGTCCGAAACTTGTCATCGTGTTCACAAGCTCGCCGAACAAACCCGTTCGTTGCGAGCGAGATTTCCGTGAATTCTCGAAACTTTTCCGGGCGTTGACCAATTCTGCTTGACGGGAAGCCAGTTCGGTTCGAAGTCTACGCCGGAGCCACTCATACCCTTCTCGGGAGTGGCTCCGATACCAGTCGATTTCTTCCTGCATCGGAACGAGACCGTTTCGGACCCGGACCAACTCGCCGAAGAACGAACGTTCGTCTTCCAAAAACGGATTCTGGCGTATGTCTTCGGAAGATTCCTTCGAATCGTGCAAATCGGACGGCAAGTCCGCGCTTCCTGTCCAGAACGCAAGAAGATCCATGTTTCCAAAGGACGGAACGGAAAGAAGGTCGATCACGTGATTTCCATCATGATCCGCCGGGACGTACTCGGCGCAATTGAATCGCTTTCGATACACGAGAAGACCTGCGTCACAGCCAACCGCGCGGTCTTCCGCCCCGAATCCGAAGAATGGAAAGCCCGCCGCCGGATTGGTTCTGCACTCGTCGGCAAAACCCGCCGCTGCGGGATCATGCGGGTCTACCGTCGAGGGCGCACAAACTCCCAGTTTCGGATTTGGCGAAAAAGGTTCCGGTGGTTTGGCTGGTGCGGGCGAATGCAAGTGGTTGCCGGATCCGGATTGCAACTCCGGCGAAACGGCGGTCGTCGGCGTCCGCGGAACGGCGGTGGCTCCCAAGGCAACCGCTTCGTGCGAGTGATGCCAGGAAAGGACGCGAAGACCGGCAAAGGATTTCTCCATCGTTTCTTTGACAACGGGAGATAGACTCGTCCCTCCAATGAGCAGAATCGCGTCCGGTTCCGGATGTCCTTGCTCCCTGTTCTTGGAAAGGGAGGATTGGACGAGCTCGACGGCCGCGTCAAGCAATTGTTCCACAATCTGGCGGAACTGATCCCTCGAAATGTCAATCTTGTCCTTGACGCGGCGGAACGGAACGATTTCCTTCCGAGACAGTCCGATTTTGACCTTTTCCGCTTCTCGAAGAAGCTTGGGCTCGTTTTCCCCGGACGTAATCAAAGGCTTGCCGAACTCGTTGTTCCAACGCATGTCGAGATTGACAAGCAGACCCCGATCCATTTCTTCGCCGCCGACGTCATCCCGCCCTTCGGCGCAATGGTGGTCGGCGTGGATCGTTCCGTCTTCCTCCCGCGAAATGATTGCAATGTCGAGGGTGCCGCCGCCCCAGTCGAGAACGAGGGCCCGGGAAAACCTGTCGGTGGGATTGTCCCGCAGAAACGCGACGCCGGCGGCTTCCGGTTCGGGCATGAAAGACACGGAAGCAAAACCGGCCCTTTCCGCCGCGTTTTTCAAGGACATCTTGCGAGCGGGGGCAAACGAAACGGGAATGGTTACGGTCGCAGATGTGACGGCTTCTCCGTGGAACACTCGTTGCTCGCATTCGATCTTCAATTGCCGAAGAAACTTTTCGGTCAAGGATTCTGCCGTTGCGTTTGCACGCGGAAGCACGGACTCGCTTTCCCCGAGATGGAGCTTGAACGCCCGGCAGTAGCCCTCGGGATCCGTTTCAATTTGGTCGTCGGCATCCTCCCCAAACAGATAATGGGCCGCTTCGTCCACATGAACGGTTGTCGGGATGGAGTCACGGTCCCGGCCGAGACGGACGAGTTCCGCCCGTCCCGTGACGGGGTTGAAGTAGGACACCATGGTCTTGGTGGTGCCGAAGTCGATGCCGATGGAGTGTTGCATGGGGAGATTTCTATTTCATGCGAAGAACCGCGTCGATGCGCCGCGTCAGGTATTCCGTCGCCTTTCGACCAGCGGAATCGAGAGCGCCGAAACGAAGCGCCGCGAAGCGGGATTTGATGGTGTGGAGAGTTTCGTCGTCAATGGTGGCCGCCGCATCCCCGGCCAGTTTGTCGGCCATGGAACGGAGTGCCGCACGTTCGTCTTCCGGCACGCGGTCGGGATGAGCTGCGCACCAGTCGAGGGCGTTGAGATCCTCCAGAATCTTGGGGACCGGGCTGTTGATGTAGCGGAAATCCTGCTCCGTCCATTTCCGCATCAGGCCATCCAATTCGCCCTTGGCGGCATCGCGCTTGCAGGACACCCAGTTGGACAGCGACGCGGAGGGCCGGTTCTCGGATGCAAGCGCATCCCAGTTCTCCGCGTCCTCCTCCAGTTCTTCCTGCCGGTCTTGAATCCGGGCGTAAGCTTCCTCCTTGACGCGCAGGAAACGGGCATATTGCTGTCGCTGCCGGATGAGCGCGGCCGACTTGAAGAAGTTCCGGTCGAGGAACGAGCGGAGCCTGTCGATGCCGCCGAGATCGCGCAACCGGGAGCGGAGCTCGTCCGGCGTCGCTCCGGATTCGAGACGGATTGCTTCGCGGACGCACACACGAAAGCAAATCCACGGGACGACGACGGAGAACCCTTTTCGCACCGAGCGACAATCCGCGTCGTCGTTCCAGTCTTCGTCGTCCTGCAACAACTTTTCAATCTTTTCTGGCCCCTTTTGCGCAATCAGCGCCAAAAGCGCGGCAAAATCCTTCTCGGGCGCCTTCGCGGCGACCATCGCGATCGGTGCGCTGACGGGGATGACGTCGGCAACGACGGAATTCATCTGACCCGTGAGCCGGTCCGCCTTGCTCTGGACTTCCTTCCAGTCGCCGCCCGAATTCCAGTAGGTGGCGTCCCACTTGTGCAGGACGCCGACGCTGTTGTAGGGTCGTGATCCGGGAAGGCAACCCTCTCGGAACGTCTTGAGGTTCGATTCGTCCGTTTCGCGCCCGTTGATTCCGAACACATAGACGAGGGCGTCTGCCTTGCGCCCCTCCTGCACCGTCGGATCGAGGAACGCCTGCGCGACTTTCTCGTGGTCCGACACGGCGGCACCGGTCCCGGGTGTGTCGATGATTTCGTGGAGCGCGAGGGCAGGATCGTCGGAGTAGAGCTGGATGAAGGCCGTTTTCGCGACCTTTTCGACGACTTTCTTCGACTTTCCGGACCAGTCCGGAACGAGTCGGTCAAGCGGAAAAGTCTCCGGTGGACGATCCTTCCAGTGGACCGTGAACTTGTCGCACAGCGAGGGCTCGCTCGCGCGGGAAATCACGTTGATCGTAGCCGTCGTCTCCTCGACGCCGGTGATGGCCAGATCCTTCCCGAGCAACGCGTTGATGAGGGAACTCTTCCCCGTTTTCATGCGTCCGAAGACCGCGACGTTGAACGGCCGGACGATGCCGGCCTCCAACTCGCGGAGCTGCCGTTCACAGTCGCCGAGAAAGCCATAGCCCCCGAACATCTCCGCGGATTCGTGCAGGAAGTCGCGGAACGACTCCTGCAACTTGTGTGCAACGCCCGTTGGTGAGTCGCCCATCGACTAGGCTCCCTTGGCAGCGACGACCGTCTCGCCCCGCATTTCAACGAGGGCCCGTTTGAAGGCCTCTTGGCGTTTCTGCAATTCGGCCGACTTGGCCGCGATTTCTTCGTTGCTCCTCTGGCCCATTGCTTTAATTTCCGCCATGTGTGCAGTGGGTTCCTCTCGGAGTTTTTGAGTAGCAGCCTCGAATTCATGCAAGACATGACGCCGGATTCGGTCAAAGGTTTCGCCAAAACTTCGATTCATGCCTTTATAGCAAGAAGCAAGCCATTTGGAGACGAGCCCGAGTGCCATTTTTCTCGCTTGATCCAATTGACGAACCTTCTGGTCTTGATGTCCGAGATAATAACCAAAAGGTTGGCCGATCAATCCGCCAAGCGCAGAGCCGATTTGGGCGCCGGGAATCGCGCCAATCCCACCGCAGCAGAATCCGATGACACCGCCAAGCACCCCTCCGAGCCCGCTACCGATCCCCGCACCGGCCATGCCACTGAACATGGTTGTTCTGGCTTTGTTGAACTTCGTGTCGACCACAAGCGTCTGATGGATTTGCGAAACGCCAAAATCGACAGCCCGGTTTGTTGCCAAGTCCAGTTCGCGGGTTTCGACAGAGGCTGTTTCCGCAATTTCGCGAAGAAGACATCCGGTCTGCCTTTGCGCGGTGTCACATATGCCGAACAGCTCTTCGGACAGGCTGCCGGGAAGGGAATCTTGTAGCGAATCGATGGTCTTCTGCAACTCCTGGACGCTTTCGAGCTTGTTTAACGTTTCCTCGATTTCGAGTATCAGCCCTCCTCCCGTCGGATCAAATCGGTCGAGTTTGTCCAGAGCCTTTTTGCGGATATCCGACAATCCAGTCTCGATTTTCTCTTTGATTTCGTTCTTTCCATGCCGTTCCCATTCTTCGAATCGCGCTTTCTGTTTCTCAAGTTTCCGGGTCAATGCGGCTCGCTCTTCTTCGGTTCTTGTTTTGAGAATGGCACTTTTTGCTTCCAGTTCTCCCGACACGGCCTCGATCTTCGGACGGATTTCTGCGAAGGCACGGGCCATGAGAAGACGATGGACGTTCGGGCGGATGTAGCCGTTCACGAAGCGGGCGACGTCGTCGAATCCGCTGCGGTCGAGTTTCTTGAGATTCTTTTCTTCGTCGGCCGCGATTTTGGTCGCCGAGTCCACGACGAAGTAGCGGATCTTGATTTTGTCGAAACCAGCCTGCTCGGAAAGAATCCGCAGATTGTTCTCCTTGCGGGCTTCGCGGGCATCGGCGTCGACGAGACGGGATTTTGTCTGGACGAAGAAGATGTGCTTCGTGACCTTCTTCAGGTCCGCGAGCAGGTCGAGTTCCGCTTGCCCAATGGGGGATTCCACGCTGTCGGTGACGAGAAAGACCGCATCGGCCTTCGGGACGTATTGGTAGGTGATGCGCTTGTGTTGCTTGAAGAGACCGCCGAGACCGGGCGTGTCCACGATGACGAGACCCGCCTTGAGAAGCGGCGACGGACAGAAGACCTGGATGAAATCGACCTGTTTTTGATTGCCGGGATTGCCGTCCTCGGTGCCATAGGCGGTGAGTTCGGACGTCTGGATCGCAATCGGCTTCTTTGCGCTGTCCTGCAAGAAGAAGACCTTGTAGCCGACTTCGGGGCCGTAGCAGATCTTGAAGATGGTCGACGTCGCGACATCGGAATTGACGGGAACGAGATCTTTGTATCCAAGCAGGGCGTTGATGAAGGAGGACTTGCCCTTCTTGATTTCGCCCATCACGACGATGCGGAAGAGTCCCGTTTTCCAGAGGGCAATCTTCTTCACCCATTCGGGATCGACGGGGTTGCCCGAAAGGGCGGACTCAAGACCGACCAGGGTCGCGGCCCCGCGGCAGAATGATTCGAGCGTTGGTTGATTGGTGTTCATGGCGGAATGGAATCCAAGGTTAGATGGAGTAGGCGAAATCGTCGCCCGAAAGGGCGACGGAGAGGATGTTTCCGGCAATGAAGACGCCCGCGACGGAAGCTATGACATCTGCAACGTCGTTGAAAATCGAAATCAACGGCTGCGCAAAGTCGTCGACTTCGGAGGCAAGCTGACGAAGATCGTCGGCTCCTCCATCCGAGATGGAATCAGCAAGCATCGGGCCCTCCATCTGGATGTCGTTGTCGGCCAGATACTGCGAGACAGAATCGCGGATCGAAAAGGCCCTAAACGACGGAAGCGGGTCGTCCGTCGCCGTCATGTGGAAATTGGAGTTTTCCCAAGCGTCCATGAACCGGTCCAGCGGGTAGGCTTGACCGGCTCCTTCCGGATGGCCCGGATCGTTGACGATGACCATCGGATGATCCGGGTCGGAAACGTCGAATCCCGTCACGCACAAGGCGTGATCGGCGGGCTGGTCCCAGGGATTGTCGAAGCCGAAGGTTTTGGCAAACCAATTCCACAGCTCCTGAAGAGGACCCTGCTCCCACAACTGGTTGGAACGGACTCCGACGATCACGCCGTGGCCTTCCGCGATTTCACGGGCCAAATCGTCCAATGACGCATTCGGAAGCGTATGGTTCTCGATTCCAAACAAATCCATCATTTCGCCGATGTGTTCCGGATTCGTTCCGCCGCCCGGAACGTACCACCCGTTCGCCTGCGAGATGTAGGCGAAATCGTTCGTGGAAATGTTGTCGAACCCAAACTGGCGGATAATGAAGCTTTCGGATGTCGGTTCGCAGTTGTCCGCAAACTCCTGCATGTCCCAAAAATCGGCCTGAGCGTTCGGGACGCCCAAAATACCGGAAGATGCGTCGTCGTAGAGATTGGCGCCCAGCACCATATCTTGTTCGAAGTCCATGTCAGTTTCCTTTCTTTTCGATTTTGACTTCCTGTTTGCGGATGATCTTTCCATTGCGGGAAAGGCCGGTGGACCCCCTTCCCAAAATCTTCGTGCCGGCGACGTCCGGATTTCGGACCACGGATACAGTCCGTTGCTTGTCGGGATTCCATTCGTCCGAATCGACAGGTTCGTATCCTTTGGAGGAGAGAAGCGCAAGAAGCGAAGCACGCAACGAAGCGGATGTGGTCTGTTCGGCGACCGAGGCTTCGGCGTCCGCCTCTTTGAGTTCATCGAGAAAGTCGACGACGCCGAGAGCCCATTTCGTTTCATCCGCATTCGTTTTCGGATCGAGTTCGTCGAGCCTGTCTCCGACAAACTCGGCCCAGTCATGTGAAATGCCACCCCCGCTTTGAGGCGCGTTGGGCCATGCAGGAGACCGCTTCGCCTCCGTCCCTATTCGCGGTTCGTTCGGTTGAAACGGAGGCAGGGCAATCGCGGGCTTGGGGGCGGTGGGCTTCGTCTCGGAATTTGGATTCGACGATTTTCTCTTTCGTCGAACCGCTAAGAACCCAACCGCGGCGGCCAGGGCCAGAATGCCGACAACAACGGTTACAAACCAGAGAGCATGATGATGGATGATGTTCGCCAGAATCATGGTATGTCGTCTTGTTTCTTTCTGGGCTTCTCAGGGCTCGGGGAGGCGCGGGCGGGTTCGCGCGCGAACTCCTATCTGGCTTATACGTTCCGCGGGGGGCAATCTGACAACAAAAAGAGCGGCCTCTTTCCGATGTCCTCCACCGAGGCCCTGAGAAGCCCATGAAAGAGACGCGAAAAGAGGCGCGCTACGCGCGCTTGTCTTGCACGTGTCGCCTTCCAAGAAATTTCTCAGGTTTCGGTGGAACGACTGCTATGCAGAAAGCAGAAAGCTGTGAATCGGGTTGCTACCGGGTGGCGGGATGGTTCCTGGAGGTTCGGAGCGCCGGAGCGGCGCGGCAAGGGAAAGAGTAGCAGAATCCGCTTGCGCGCGCAAGCGCGAAAACGGTATCGGGTGTAGGACAGATTCGTGACTTGGACCTTAAGGGGACCTTAAGGGGTCTGTCCCCATAAGCCCCCCATAAGCCCCTCGACGAGTGGCCGGACGATCTCGCGGAGGCGTTCGGCATGCGCGGGGGGACCGTTCCGTGAAGCTGCTTCTCGACACGCACGTCTACCTGTGGAGCCGGACGGAACCCTCGTGGCGCAGTCCATGGTCGAAAACATCCGGCTTGTGACGCACGATCCGCTCGTCCTGTCGTATCTGTCGCCGAGGGGCACGACCAGGTCGCGGTGAACGGGACCTCGCGCCACGTCCTGGGCTACCTGCAGGACTTCCTCTTCGCGCCCGACCGCGCGCGGACGCCCGTCAAGGCGCTCGCCGACGGCACCGCCTACGCCCGCGACGCGAGGAGGGCGGCGGCGGACGCCGCGCGCCTGCCGGCGGCGCGCGCGGAGCTCGAGTCCCTCCTCGAGCGCTGGATGGCGCTTTCCGAGCTCTCCTAACGGGCTCCGACTGTGCCGCGGAACCGGGTTTGACCGAGGGAGGTCTCGTTTGGTATTCTTTCCCCCATCCGCACCTGCTCCAGATTTCTCCGCACTCCGCCATCAGGCACCTGCACCATGAAAACAAACCTCCGCTCCGTCCTTGCCGTCCTCATCCCCGCCGCGCTCTTCTCTGCATCGGATGTCTGCGCGGCGCCGAGCGAAGGCGGGTTCACATACCATGGGATTGAATGGACCTTTGAGGAAGGCGGTTATATCGGATACTCCCACTCAAACTACGTCACTCCGGCGGTCCCGACGAACACGAAGGGAGATATCGTCGTGCCGGCGGAATATGAGGAAGAAATCTTCTGGTGTATCTCCGCCGGAGCGTTCGCGGGATGTTCGCTCCTGACATCCATTGCGTTTCCGGCAACGATCGAGCGGGTTGAAACTGGCGTGTTCGATGGCTGCACGGCGCTTGAGCGCGTTTTACTTCCGGACCGGTTTGAGGGCGTGGACATCGGTCTTCCCGCCGGCGTCGAGGCGGAATACTACGATCCGTCCGGGGTCGTTATCGCGTCGTCGGCTCTTCCCGAGGCGATGGAGGAAACGGCTTTCACGGTCTGGCTTGAAGCCGTCGGCGGAACGATGCCCTATGCGTGGTCGGCCGTGGGCGAGGATGACGGGGGCGCCGAAGACCCGGGCTACGTCCTGACGGGACTCCCCGACGGCGTCTCGCTCGCATCCGACGGAACGCTGTCGGGAACGGCTTCCGAGCCGGGCGACTATTCGTTCCTCGCGGTCGTCGAGGACGCCGACGGCCTCGTCGCTTCCCGGCTCTTCGTCCTCACGATCACGGAGGACCCCGCCCTCCGGCCGGCGATCGAGTCAACGACGCCCTCCGTCGGATTCGTCGAAGACGACGGTCTTTCGAGCATCGTGTTCTCGGTATCCGCGACGCATCCGGACTCCGGGACCCTCGCCTACGAATGGACCGTGGACGGCGAGCCGGTCGGGACGGACCCGACGTTCGAGTTCGCCGGCGACGCCGACGCGGCGCACGAAATCGTCTGCATCGTGTCGGGCGACGGACTTGCCAAGACCGCATCGGTCCGGTGGACGACCAGGATTCCGCTCCGGATCGCGACGGACGCGGCGCTGCCGGTCGCGCTGACGGAGATTTCGTATTATCTGCCGTTGGAGGCCGCGGGCGGCGAGGAACCCTACACGTGGGAGATCGTCGACGAGGGCGACTGGCCGGCCTGTTTTTGGACCGAGGATCTCGCCGGCTACGGGGCGCTCTACGGCTGGCCCTACGAGGACGACATCGGCACGTATTCGTTCGCGCTTCGCGTGACGGACGCGGAGGGGACGAGCGTGGAGCGGACGTTCACGCTCGAGGTGCAGGAGAATCCGGATCCGCCGCCGGTGATCGACGCCCGCTCGCCGGACGTCTACCACCTGCGGATCGATCCGGGGCAGTCGCAGACGTTCTCGGTCGAGGCGCACGACCCGAGGGGCGATGCGCTGACGTATCAATGGGAATGGTGCGACGAGGCCGACTGGGAATACAGCGTCGCCGGAACGGAGGCGACGTTCTCGTTCTCGTCCGAAACGGAGGGCGTCTACGAGATCCGATGCAGCGTTTCCGACGGCGCGAACGAGGCGACGGAATCCTGGGAGGTGAAGGTCGGTTATCCCAAGACCGTCTACATCGACCAGGCGTCGACGGCGGCGGACCCGGACGGGACGAGCTGGGAGACGGCGTATCCGACGCTCGGGGACGCCCAGGGCGACATCGAGACCGGCGACATCGTCCTCGTCGCGCCGGGCGCGTATTCCTGTCCCTATCTTCCGGGCGGCATCGAACTTCGAAGCCGCGACGGCGCGGCCGTCACGTCGTTCGACGACGGAATCCCGGCCTACGACGCGCTGACCGTCGTCGGCTTTACGTTCGAGGGTGTCCGTTTCACGGATCCGTCGCCCCGGCCGGGCGACCCCGTCGTTCCCTCCGGTTCGACGCTCGTCGGCTGCGTCGTCTCCGATTGTTCGTCGGAGGGCGATCTGTTGGATGGGTGCATGCTGGAGAACTGCGTCGTCAAAGACAACCGTTCCGGTGATTGGAACTACGTTTTGCGAAATTGCGATTTGGAGAACTGCGTCGTTTTCGGGAACCGGAGCGGCTGGTCCGTCGTCTCCGGTTGCAGCATGCGAAACTGCACATTGACGAGGAACACGGCCGAGCAGGGGGACCCGATTGTCGACAACAACTGCTCGGCATGGAACAGCATCTTGTGGGACAACCCCGATCGATGGGGGGAGGATTGGACATTCGGACCGTCGTACTGGGATGGCGAGCTATATTCCGCCGCTCTGACGAATTGTTGCGTGCCCAATCTGGCGAGGAGCGCGGCTTGGCTGGCGGAAGAAGGATATTCCCTTGATCTCGCGGTCCATGGTTGCTTCGAGGCCGACCCGAAGCTTGTCGATCCGGCCAACGGCGACGTGCGGCTGCGCGCGGGGTCTCCGTGCATCGACGCGGGAGCGAACGAGTGGGTTCGCGGCGATACGGATGCGGCCGGGAATCCGCGCGTCCAGGGCGACGCGGTCGACCTGGGCGCCCTCGAGGGCGCGGTGGACGGCTTCGTCCTGTCCGTCCGCATCGTCGGGGCGGGAACGGTTTCGCCGATGACCGCGGTCGTCCCGGCGGGCGGGAGCGCGACGTTCGAGGCGGACGAATCCGGGGGGCGGCCGTTCCAGGGCTGGACCGTCGGCGGCGCGGACGCGGGAAGCGCCACGACCTACACGTGGAGCGCCGTGCAGGCCGACGGCGAGCTCGTGGCGACGTTCGGCGCGTTCGCATTCCGCGTGGACGCCGCGACGGGCGACGATGCGAACGACGGCCTTTCGTGGGAGAACGCCATGGCGACGATCCAGGCGGCCGTCGATGCGGCGGCGGACGGCGAGAGCGTTCTGGTGAAGCCGGGCGTCTACGACCCGATCGACACAAGCGGCAAGGCCATTCAAATCGAAAGCACGGACGGCGCGGCGGAAACGGTCATCGACGGCGGCGGGATGAATCGCTGCGCCTTCCTCGGGAACGGGGAGGGCCTCGGATCGACGCTCGCCGGCTTCACGCTCCGCAATGGAAACGCCTCGGAGGACGTCATCCCGAAGGCGGGCATGGGTGGCGGCGCCTACGGCGGAACGCTGCTCGACTGCGATGTCGCGGGATGCCGGGCCGGCGAAGAGGGCGGCGGGCTCGCCTACGTCGAGGCGCATCGCTGCCGGATCGTCGGCAACGGCATCCTCGACGGCGACGGCTGGGCCTACGGCGGCGGCGCCGCCGACAGTTCGCTCTACAGCTGCCTCGTGGTCAGCAACGCCGTGTCGCTTGTGCTCGGAACGCAGGACACCTCGGCCACCGCCCTCGGCGGTGGTGCCGCCTGGTGCAGCCTCTACCAATGCACGGTTGCCGACAACATCGTCGAGATCGTCGGCGATACGACGGGCGTGGACGTCAACGTCGGGGCGGGCGGCATGCTGTATGGTTCCGTCGCCGGCAACATCGTCTACGGAAACACGGCGAACGGAGAACCGTCCAACGTCGAGGACTGGGACGGATCCTTGGACGCCCCCGGCAGCCTCGTCGGCGTCGATCCGCTCTTCGTCGACCGCGCGAACGGCGACTACCGTCTTCGTGCGGGCTCGCCGGCGGTCGACGTCGGGGCGACGGACGTCGAGGCGTGGCGCGATCCGGCGACGACCGACACGGACCTGGACGGCAACCCGCGCGTCCGGGGCAACTCCATCGACCTGGGGTGCTACGAATCGGCGTGGTCCGCGGAGCGGACGGAGACCGTCACGACGCCGGATCCCGTGCCGTATGCGTGGCTGGACGAATACCGGCTCGCCGGGGAGGAGGGCTACGAGCTGGCCGCGGCCGCCATGGCGTCGAACGAGGTGGATGCGGTCTGGCAGTGCTACGTGGCGGGGCTGGTTCCGACCAATGCGAACGCCCGGTTCGAGGCGAACATCTCGTTCGATTCGAACGGCGACCCGGTCGTGACGTGGACGCCGGACCTCGGCGAGGCGCGGAGCTACACGGTCGAAGGCAAGGCCGCTCTCGGCGACGACTGGGGCGAAACGGACGACGACAGCCGCTTCTTCCGCGTGAAGGTGAAGCTGCGGTAGCGCCGCTTTCCGCGGGCGCCGCGCGAACGCGCGCCGCCCGCGGGGCGCCTACGCCAGCGCCTTCGCAAGGAGGTCGTAGTCGGTGCGGCCCGTGATCTGGACGCGGACGAAGTCGCCCGGGCATCGCGAAGGCGGGCGTCCCCTCCTCGGGCGAGAAGACGAACGCGCCGAGGTGGTCGAACTTCGTCTCGCGCGCGAAGCGGACGAGCGCCGCCGCGTCCGCCGCCGTCTCGCCGGGGAAGCCGACGAGGCACGTCGTGCGCAGCGTCGCCCCCGGGATCCTCGCGCGGATGCGCGCGGCCATGTCCGGCACGAGCGCGACCGCGGCCGCCCCGCGCGCCGTCTCGGCTTCTAGCGCCCGCCCGTCCCGCACCGGCCGGTGCCGGATTCTGGGATTCTCGGGTTCTGGGGATCTCGGGGCGGGATCTCGGGGGCGGCTGAAGCCGCCGCCGGACTCTCGCGCCGCCGGACTCTCGCGCCGCCGGACTCTCGCGAGAATCCGGCCGCGCGGCTGCGCCGCGCGCCGAGAACCCGAACGCGAGAATCCGAGAACCCCAGAACCCGAGATTCCGGCCCCGGGCGCGCCGGCGCCCGGACGGCGCGGAAGCGCGGAAGCCAACTTTCCGCTTGCTTTCGCGCGGGCGGGGACCTAGAATGCCACCATCGCGACGCGGGCGGCGCCCCGCGGGCGAACGAACCGCCATGGACGACAAGCTCTACCTCGACAGCAATGGCCTGACGCGCGACAGTTTCGCGCTGGCGCGCAAGATCTTCGACGACGGCTTCCGGCCGGACGTCATCATCGGCCTCTGGCGCGGCGGCACGCCCGTCGCCGTCGCCGTGCAGGAGCTGCTGCACTACCTGGGCGTGGACTGCTACCACACCGCCGTGAAGACGCAGGCCTACACGGGCATCGGCGAGCACAAGCATCCCGTGATCGAGAACCTCGGGACGCTGCTCGACCACCTCAAGGACGCCGAGCGCGTGCTCGTCGTGGACGACATCTTCGACAGCGGCGACACGGTCGCGGCCGTGAAGGAGACGCTCCGCCCGTTCGTGAGGGACCTGCGCTTCGCGACGCTCTACTACAAGCCCGCGCGCAGCCGTTGGCCGTTCAAGCCGGAATACTACCTCAAGGAGACGGACGCCTGGCTCGTCTTCCCGCACGAACTCATGGGCCTCACGGCGGAGGAAGTCCGCCGCAAGGACCCCTTCGTCGCCGACCTGATCGCCGGCGCCGCCCGCCCCGCAAGCGAGTGATCTGCGAACCTGCGAACCTGCGAACCTTCTGCCATGTCCTGTCTCTCCATGACCGGTTTCGGCCGGGGAACCGCCGCCGCGGGCGGCTACCGCGCGGAAGCCGAACTTTCGTCCGTGAACCGCAAGCAGTTCGACTGCGCCGTTTCGCTTCCGGCGGGGCTCGCCGCGCTGGAGGAGGGTTGCCGCCGCGTGGTGCGCGAGGGTCTCACGCGCGGCCACGCGCAGCTGACGGTCCGCGTGGCGGCGGAGGGCGACGCCGCGGCCGCCGTGGACGCGGCCGCCGTCCGCGCCCGCATGGCGCAGCTGCGCGCGCTCGCCGCGGCGGCGGGCGTGCCGGCGCAAATTTCGCTCGCCGATCTGGCGCGGATGCCGGACCTGCTTTCCGACGCGACGGCGTTCCCCGACCCGGACGCCGTCCGTCCGGCGGTCGAAGCGGCGGTGCGCGCGGCCGCCGCCTCGCACCGCGCCATGCGCGAGCGCGAAGGGGCCGCGCTCCGCGCCGACCTGCTCGCGCGGATCGGCCGCATGCGCGCCCTGCGCGACCGCGTCGCGGCGCGCGCCCCGCTCGTCCCCGCGGCGTATCGCGACGCGCTGCGCCGCCGCGTGGAGGAGCTCGGCGCCCCGCTCGGGCCGGACGACCCGTCGCTCGCCCGCGAGATCGCGCTCGTCGCCGACCGGTGCGACGTGTCGGAGGAGCTCACGCGCCTCTCGGCCCACTTCGACCACGCCGAGGCGCTCTTCGCGTCGGACGAACCCGCCGGTCGCAAACTCGATTTCCTCGCGCAGGAAATGCACCGCGAGGCCAACACCACCGGCTCCAAGGCCGGCGACGCGGACATCGCCGCCGCCGTGATCGAACTCAAGGCCCTCGTCGAAACCTTCCGCGAACAGGTCCAGAACGTCGAGTGACCCCCCTCCCTCCGCCCGTCCGACCATCCGACCATCAGACCATCCGACCATGAACGGCTTTTTCCGCCTCGCCTCCTGCGTCCCCGAACTCCGCGTCGGGGACCCGGCGTTCAACGCCGCCCGCATCCGCGAGCTCTACCGCAAGGCCGACGCCGCGGGCGCCGCGATCGCCGTCTTCCCGGAGCTCTCCGTGACCGGCTACTCGTGCGGCGACCTGTTCGCGAGCCGCACGCTGCTCGCCGCGGCGGAGCGGGAGCTGCTCGCCCTCGCCCGCGCCACGGAGGGCCGCCGCGCGCTGCTCGTCGTCGGCGTTCCGGTGGCCGTCGGCGCCCGCCTCTTCAACGCGGCGGCCGTCCTCGGCGGCGGCCGCGTGCTGGGGCTGCCGTTCAAGGAGAACCTCCCGAACTACCGCGAGTTCCAGGAGAAGCGCTGGTTCCGCCCCGCGCACGAGCTCGCGGAGGGCTCGGTCCGGATCGGCGGCGCGGACGTCCCCGCGGGCGCGGGCCTCGTCTTCGCGTGCGGCGAGGGCGCCGGCGCGGCGCGCTTCGGCGTCGAGATCTGCGAGGACCTCTGGGCGCCCGTGCAGCCCTCGCAGGCGCTCGCGCTCGGCGGCGCGCAGATAATCCTCAACCTCTCGGCCGGCAACGAGCTCGTCTCGAAGGCCGACTACCGCCGCTCGCTCGTCGCGGGCCAGAGCGCGCGCCTCGGCTGCGCCTACCTGCTCGCCGGCGCGGGGGTGCACGAGTCCACGTCCGAGATGGTCTTCCCCGGCCACGCGATCGTCGCGTTCAACGGCCGCGTCGTCGCGGAGAACGAGCGCTTCGCGCGCAAGGGCGAAGTCGTGACGGCCGACGTGAACCCCGCCTGGTGCGACGCCGCGCGCCGCGCCTGGTCCGGCTTCGCGGACGCCCCCGTCCCGGCCGGGCTCCGCACCGTGGCTCTGCCCGCGCTCCCGGAGTCGCCCGATCTGGCCCGGCTGCGGATCGACCCGCGCCCGTTCGTCCCGGCCGACCCCGCCACGCGCCGGGCGCGCTGCCGCGAGATCCTCTCGATCCAGAGCGCCGGCCTCGCCGGGCGTGTCGAGCGCACCGGCGCGAAGCGGCTCGTCCTCGGCGTCTCCGGCGGGCTCGACTCGACGCTCGCCTTGCTCGTCTGCGCGCTCACGACCGACCTGCTCGGCCTCCCGCGCGCCGCGACGCTCGCCGTCACGATGCCCGGCTTCGGGACGACCGCGCGCACGCGCGGCAACGCCGAGAAGCTCTCGAAGCTGCTCGGCGCGGAGCTGCGCACCGTCCCGATCGGCCCGGCGGTGAAGCGCCACTTCGCCGACATCGGCCACGACCCGGAGGTGCGCGACGTCACCTACGAGAACGCCCAGGCGCGCGAGCGCACGCAGGTGCTGATGGACCTGGCGAACCAGGAGGGCGGGCTCGTCGTCGGCACCGGAGACCTCTCCGAAATCGCGCTCGGGTGGTCGACCTACAACGGCGACCAGATGTCGATGTATTGCGTCAACTGCGGCGTCCCCAAGACGCTCGTGCGCTGGGTCGTCGAGAGCGAGGCGGACGCCGCCCCCGCGCGCGTCGCCGCCGTCCTGCGCGACGTATGCGCCACGCCCGTCTCGCCCGAGCTCGTCCCGGGCGGCGCGGAGACGCAGAAGACCGAGGGCGTCCTCGGCCGCTACGAGCTGCACGACTTCTTCCTCTACCACTTCCTCAAGTGGGGCGAGACGCCGGAGAACCTCCGCGCGCTCGCGCGCCGCGCCTTCGGCAGGAAAGCGACGGCCAAGGAGATCGACGCCGCGCTCGCGGTCTTCCTGCGGCGCTTCGCGACGCAGCAGTTCAAGCGCGACGCCTCGCCGGACGGCCCGAAGGTCGGCACGATCGGCCTCTCGCCGCGGGGCGACTGGCGCGCGCCGGCGGACTTCAGCCCCGCCGTCTTTTCGCGCTGACGGCGCCCGCGGCGAGCGCCGCGAGGAGCAGCGCCGCGCAGGGGACGCCGAAGAGCCAATCGCCACAACGCGCGTGCAGCGAGCGCGGCGGGTCGTCCGGCAGCACCAGCCACAGCGTGCCGTTGTCCTGGAACGGGATCGTCGCGCCCGCGGGGTCCACGACCGCCGCGCCGCCGGTGTTCGAGACGCGCAGCACGGGCAGCCCGTTCTCGATCGCGCGCCACGACGCCTCCAGGTGGTGCTGCTCGGCCTCGCACGAGCCGCGGAACCACGCGTCGTTGCTGATCGTGGCCAGCAGGTCCGCGCCGCGCGCCGATTCGCGCGCGACGCCCGGCACGGTGTCCTCGAAGCAGATCAGCGGCGAAACGCGCGCCGGCGCGCCGCCCTCGGAGAGCGGGATTTCGAAGACGCGCGGCCCGCGCCCCGGCGTGCACGAAACGCCGGAAGGCGAGAGCTTCTGCAGCCACGTCAGGTGCTCGTCGAGCGGGACGAACTCCCCGAACGGAATGAGGTGGCGCTTGAGGTAGGGCTCGCCCGTCCCCTCCGCCGAGAAGACCCACGCCGCGTTGCCGACGGGCGAGAGGATTTCCCCTTTCGGGCCCTCGTGCAGGACGAGCGTCGAGCCGGCGAGCAGCCGCGTTTCGAACCGCGCGCAGACGTTGCCGCGGAGCGCCTCCTCGTAGGGCGCGCAGGGCAGCGGCCACTCCAGGCACGTCTCCGGCCAGACCATCAGGTCGCAGCGGGCGCGCTCGAGGATCGCGAGCGAATTGCCGTAGAGCCGTTCGTAGCCCTCGGCGACCTCGGCCGCGTTGTCCGAAAAGATGCACGGCAGGTCCGGATCGACGGCCGCCAGCGCCATCGGGCGCGCCCCCTCCGTGCGCCAGGCGCGCACGCGCTCCAGCCGCCCCTTGCCCCAGAAGAACGCGCAGAGCAGCAGCGCGAGCGCGACCGTGAGGTCGAAGTGGCGCCGCGTCGCGCCCGGCGCGCGGCGGATCGAGTCGAACACGCGCAGCGACACGCCCGCGAGCGCGTCCGCGAGGAGCGCCACCGCGGCCGAGACGAGGAAGACGCCGCCCGCCGACGCGATCTGCGCCAGCGCCGCGAAGTCGAGCTGCGAAGCGCCGAGGCAATACCACGCGAACCCGCCGCCCGCGGTCGCGCGGAGCCACTCCGAGCCGGCCCACAGGAGCGCGGCCGCGACGGGCCCCGCCGCTTCGAGGAGCGCCAGGCGGCGGCGCAGCGCGGCGAGGCGGCCGGCCGCGGCGTCCTCCTCCGGGGAGCCATCCGGGGCGTCCCACAGCGCGTCCCGCGCCGCCGCGGCGTCCGCGCGCGCGGCGCGCCACGGCGCGCGCAGGACGGACAGCGCGGCGGCCGCCAGCGCCGGGAAGAGCGCGCACCAGGCCGACAGCCCGACCTCGCCCAGCAGCACCACCGGCCAGGGGCCGCCGTTTCCGACGAGCGGGACGAACCAAGCCAGCGCCGACGCGAAAAACGCGAACCCCCAGACGAAGCCGAAGAGAGCGGCGCGTTTCGGCGCCAGCAGCCGGGTGGCGAGGAACAGCGGCACGGGCGCGATCCACGCCGCCGCGCCCTGCCCGGAAAACGGCGGAAACGCGGCGCGCAGCGCGAGCCCGCCCGCCGCGGCGGCCAGCAGCGGCAATATCGTCCGTTTGGCGTTCATGGAGGCGATTCTAGCAAAGCGCCCGCCCCCTTCGCAACGGGCATCGCGGCTTGCAGGGAACGGCCGCTTGCGGAGAACCGGTTGAAGTGGCGCTTTCGTTCGTGTTGTCATTTGGTTCCGATGACGAACGGACATGCCATCGGATCGCTTCGGCTCTTCCGCCGCATCGGCGCGGGCGGGGGAGCGCGGGGCGCTAGGCGAAGCGCGAGAGGTGCGTGTCGACGTAGTCCTTGACCGCGTCTTCGAGGGGGCGGAAGGGAACGTCGCAGCCGGCCGCGCGCAGTTTGGCCATTTCGGCTTCCGTGTGATACTGGTATTTGCCCTTGAGCTTGGCGGGCATGTCGACGAAGTCGACGCGCGGCTCCTTGCCGACCGCGGCGAAAAGGGCGCGCGCCAGGTCGAGCCACGTGCGGGCGCGGCCCGTGCCGCAGTTGAAGATGCCGCAGACGTCCGGATGGTCGCCGAGCCAGACCGTTACGGCCGCGGCGTCCTTCACGTAGACGAAGTCCCGGTCCTGGCAGCCGTCCGCGTAGTCGGGCCGGTCGCTCTTGAACAGCGCGATGCGGCCCGTGTCGCGCACGGTCGCGTATTGCTTGGCGACCACCGAGCGCATGTCGCCCTTGTGGTCCTCGCCCGGGCCGAAGACGTTGAAGTATTTCAGCCCCGCGATCTTCTTCGACGCGCCGGTCGAGAGCGCCCAGAGGTCGAACTTCTGCTTGCTCCATCCGTAGAGGTTGAGCGGCCGCAGGGCCGGGATGCCGGCCTCGTCGTCGGAGTAGCCGAGCGAGCCGTCGCCGTAGGTGGCGGCGGACGAAGCGTAGACGAAACGCGCGCCGCCCGCGAGGCACCATTCGCAGAGTTCGCGCGTATAGCCCGTGTTGTTGTCGTCGAGGAACGCCTCGTCCGTCTCCGTCGTGCTCGAACAGGCGCCGAGATGGTAGAGGACGCGCGGGCGCCCGATTTCGCCGGCCCGCACCGCGGCGCGGAAGGCGTCGCGCTCCATGTAGCGCGCGAAGCGCAGCGAATCGAGGTTGCGCTTCTTGAGCGGGTCGCCGCGCAGGTGGTCCACGACGAGGACGTCGTCCTCGCCGCGCGCGTTGAGCAGGCGGACGATGTTGGAGCCGATGAGCCCGGCCCCGCCGGTGACGATCGTTTTCATGGGGCGGATTCTAGCACACCCCGCCACGCGCGGGCAACCGCGCGGCGCCGGACGGCGCGCGCTAGAGGCCGAGGAGGAGCTGGCGGTTGTCGTCCGGCTTGCGGACCTTGGGGTCGCCGCGCGGGGAGACGAGAGCCGGGCGGCCGTCTTCCGCGATTTCGTCCTTCTCGAGGTTGGAGAGGATTTCGCGGGCGCGCTTGAGCACGGGCTCGGGCATGCCGGCGAGTTTGGCGACGGCGATGCCGTAGCTCTTGTCCGCCGGGCCTTCGACGATGCGCCGCAGGAACACGATGCCGTCGCCGCGCTCGCGCACGAGCACGGAGCAGTTCACGACGTCGCGCAGCGTGAGCGAGAGGTCCGTGAGCTCGTGGTAGTGCGTCGCGAAGAGCGTCTTGGCCTTCACCTCCGGCGTGTCGTGCAGGTATTCGGCCACGGCCCACGCGATCGAGATGCCGTCGAACGTCGACGTGCCGCGGCCGATTTCGTCCAGCACGACGAGCGAGCGGGCGGTCGCGTTGTTGAGGATGTTGGCGGTCTCCTGCATCTCGACGAGGAACGTCGAGCGGCCGCGCGCGAGGTCGTCCGAGGCGCCGACGCGGGTGAACACGCGGTCCACGAGACCGATTCGCGCCGAATCGGCGGGCACGTAGGAGCCGATCTGCGCCATGACGACGAGCAGCGCGACCTGGCGGATGTAGGTGGACTTGCCGGCCATGTTCGGGCCGGTGATGACCATGATCTGGCGGCCGGGGCCGCCGAGGCGGGCGTCGTTGGGGACGAAGCGCTCCGAGCCGGGCAGCTGCTCGACGATCGGGTGGCGGCCGCCGCGGATGTCGATTTCGCCGCCGTCGTCGATCTGCGGGCGGACGTAGCCGAGCGCGAGCGCGCGGTCGGCGAGCGAGCAGAGCACGTCGAGCCGCGCGATGGCGTCCGCGACGCCCTGGACGTCCGCCGTGCGCGCGACGACGTGCGCGCGGAGCGCCTCGAAGAGCTCCTGCTCGAGCGCCAGGGCGCGCGATTCGGCGGTGGCGATGAGCTCCTCGCGCTCCTTGAGGGCGGGCGTGACGAAGCGTTCGCCGCCGGCGATCGTCTGCTTGCGCACGTAGTCGGACGGCACGGAGCCGAGCTGCGAGGCGGTGACCTCGATGTAGTAGCCGAAAACGCGGTTGTAGCCGACCTTGAGCTTCTTGATGCCGGTGCGTTCGGCTTCTGCGGCCTGGTAGTCCGCGACCCAGCGGCGGCCGGAGGACTGCGCGTCGCGCAGCGAATCGAGCTCCGCGTGGAAGCCGCGCCGGATCGCGCCGCCGTCGGCGGCGTTGGCCGGCGGCTCGTCCGCGAGCGTGCGGTCGATTTCGTCCACGAGCTCGGGCAGCGGGCGCAGGCCGGCGAGAACCTCGGAGAGCAGCGGCGAGGGGGCGGCGATTTTCTCCAGGCGCTCGCGCAGCGCGGGGACGGCCTTGAGCGAGTTCGAGATGCTGGCGACGTCGCGCGGGCCGCCGCGGCCGAGCGAGACGCGGGCGATGGCGCGGGCGAGGTCGCGCACGCCGCCGAGCGCCTCGCGCAGCGGCGTGAGCGCGGTGCGCCCGGCGACGATCGCGTCGAGCGCGCCGAGGCGCGCTTCGAGGCGCGCGCGGTCGTCGAGCGGGCGGGCGATCCAGTCGCGCAGCAGGCGCGCGCCCATCGGCGTGCGCGTGGCGTTGAGGACTTCGTAGAGCGAGGCGCCGGGCGTGGCGGAGCCGGGTTCGGGGAAGAGGTTGAGGTGCGCGGCGGACGTTTCGTCGAGCGAAAGCCAGCCGGCGGCGGCGCGGCGGCGCAGGGCGCGCACGTGCCCGAGGTCGCGGCGCAGGTCGTCGTGCACGCGGCGCAGCAGCGCGCCCGCGGCGGCGCACGCGGCCGCGTCGCCCTCGAAGCCGAAGCCCTCGAGCGACTGCACGCGGAAGTGCGAGCAGAGGCAGTCGTGCGAGGAGGCGGGGTCGAAAAACCACTCGTCCACCGGCGTCACGCATCGCACGCCCGCTTCGGCGAGCGCGGCGGCGGTCTCGGCGTCGCCGGGGGCGGCGGGTCCGCCGACGCGGTCGGGCACGAGCGCTTCGCCGGGCGCGAGGCGGACGAGCGCTTCGACGAGCGCGGCGCGGCCGGCGGGGGCTTCGCAGAAGAAGTCGCCGGTGGAGAGCTCGAGGACGGCGAGCGCCCAGCCGCCGGCGCCGCCGCGGACGGGAACGGCGGCGGCGAGGTAGTTGTGCGCGTCGTCGGCGAGCATCGTCTCCTCGGTGACGGTGCCGGGCGTGACGATGCGCGTCACCTCGCGCCGGATCATGCGGCCGCCCTTGACGCTCTTGGGGTCTTCCATCTGGTCGCAGATGGCGGCCTTGCGGCCGAGGCGGACGAGTTTGGCGAGGTAGGAATCGATCGCGTGGTGGGGGATGCCGCACATCGGCTGGCCGGCGCGGTGCGTGAGGGCGAGGCCGAGGAGCGGGGCGGCCTCGCGCGCGTCGTCCATGAACAGCTCGTAGAAGTCCCCGAGGCGGAAGAGGAGCAGCGTGTCGCCGTCCATCTCCCGCTTCATCGCGGCGTATTGCCGCAGCATCGGGGTAAGCGCTTCGTCCATGCCGGAAACGCGGGCCATGCTACCAGAAAACGGCGCCGGTTTGAAGCGAAAACCGCCCGCGCGAAAATATCGGTTGAATCCGTGGGGCGTTTTTGCTACAATCCCGCGCCAATTCCAACAAATAAAAGAAGCAAGACGCACCACATGAGCCAAGTCGAACTCGAATCCGTCCGCACCAAATTCCGGCAGCACGAGAAGGACACCGGGTCCTGCGACGTGCAGGTCGCCGTCCTCACCAAGAAGATCGAGCACCTCACCGAGCACCTCAAGGCCAACGCGCACGACCACAACTCGCGCCGCGGCCTGATCAAGATGGTCAACCAGCGCCGCACGCTGCTGGACTACCTCAAGCGCACCGACGAGCCCCGCTACATCGCCCTGGTGAAAGAGCTGGGCCTTCGCCGGTAGGCGTTTTTCCGCCACCTGCCAGAAGCCGCGCGGCGGAAAAGCGGCGCACCGGCCGATCGGAGACCCTCCGACCGGTTGCGGCCTTTTTCACCGCGGGCTCCCGCCCGGCGGTGGTCCGTTTCGCGTTCCGCGGTCCTTCCGGACCCCGCGGCCGGAACCCGCGAACCTTCGAACCCGAGAGCTTTCGAACTTTCGAACCGATTTTCTCAAGCAACCAAACCAAACACAGAAAGAAAGAAACATGGAAAACACGATTTCCGTTTCCTGCGACGTCGGGGGCCAGACCCTCGTCATCGAGACCGGCCTCCTCGCGAAGCAGGCCGCCGGCGCCGTCACCGCGCGCCTCGGCGACAACATGGTCTTCTCGGCCGTCACCTGCACCGAGACGCCCCGCGAGGGCATCGACTACTTCCCGCTGCAGTGCGAGTACCGCGAGAAGTTCTACGCCTGCGGCCGCTTCCCCGGCGGCTTCTTCAAGCGCGAGTCCCGCCCCTCCGAGAAGGAGATCCTCACGGCCCGCCTCACGGACCGCCCGATCCGCCCGCTCTTTCCCGACGGCTACCACAACGACGTGCAGGTGAACAACACCCTGCTCAGCGCCGACGGCGTCCACGAGCCGGACTTCCTCTCCGTGATCGCCGCCTCGGCCGCGCTGCACATC
>JAFTHC010000259.1 GCA_017457625.1 Kiritimatiellia bacterium | reverse complement strand
CGATGGAGAAGGGCCCCTACGCGGGCTGCCCGGTCGTGGACATCAAGGTCGCGCTCTACGACGGCTCCTACCACCCGGTCGACTCCTCTGCGATCGCGTTCGAACTGGCCGCGCGCGCGGGCTTCAAGAAGCTCTTCCTCGAGGCCAAGCCGCAGCTCCTGGAGCCGATCATGTCGGTCGAGGTGACGATGCCGGAAGAATACTTCGGCGCCGTCTCGGGCTCGATCGCCCAGCGCCGCGGCCGCATCGAATCGATGGGCGAAAAGGGCGGCCAGAAGGTCATCAACGCCGTCGTCCCGCTGGGCGAAATGTTCGGCTACTCGAACACCGTCCGCACCCTCACGCAGGGCCGCGGCGCCTTCACGATGATCTTCTCGCACTACGAGCCCGTCCCGACCGCGCTCGCGGCGACGATCGTCGAAAAGCGCCGCGCCGACGGCAAGGTCCGCTAGGCCCGCAGGTCGATCCGCAGACCCCGCCACGCGCCCCGCGCGTGGCGGGGTCCCGTTTTTCCGAAGCGGCGGAGCCGCGAGACCGGGCCGCTGAAAGGGCGGGCGGGGCGTTCGGCGCGTGTGCCGAACGCCCCGCGAACGTCCTTGCGAAGCCGCTAGCGATAGGTGACGCCGGCGCGCTCGATCCAGCCGCCTTGGCCACGGCCGGAGGCGGGGGCGTGCGTCCAGTGGATGACGCCGCCCTGGCCTTTGAGCTTGTATTCGCCGCGGAAGCGGATTTCGTCGCCGGGGGCGAGGTTCTCGACGCGGCGCGCCACGTCGATGTTGTGGGCGAAGAGGAACGTGCGGCCCCAGGCGTCGCTCGCGAGGAACCGCTGGTGACGCGGCGGGTCGAGGTCGTCCGGCAGGACCTTGGTCACGACGACGTCGCCGCGCACCCAGTCGCCGTCCTTCCACGCGGGCGGCTTGGAGGTATTGGAGGGTTTCGGTTTTGCAGGTTCCGGGTTCGCAGGTTCCGGGGGCGACGCATTCGAAGAGCGTGCTTTGCCGGAAACCTCCGTGAACTCCGCGGACTCCGCGCGAGTTTCGGCCGCGATCCCATTCCTCCGCGAACCCAGCGCGTCCCAGGCGACCCACGCCGCGAACGCGAGGCCGAGGACGACCCAGATCCAGGCGGAGCCGCGCGGCGCGGCGTTCGCGCCGGCGGACTTTTTCGAGCCCTTGAACAGACGTCCGACGCCGCGGACGAGCGTCGGGACGCCGCGCGGCAGTTTGAGTCCCGGGATTCCGAGGGAACCGGACGCCGTCCGGCGCCTGCGTGTCGTCCTGCGTGCCATTTCCGTTTTTCCTTTCGTGGTCTTGCGCGCGATTCTACAACGGTCCCGCATTTGGAAACAACCGAAATCGTCCGGTCCGCCCGCGCCGCGGGACCGCGTTTGACACGGCGGCGCGCGGGCGGGTAGAATCGGGGGCATGAAAGAACGCCTCCTGAAACTGGTTTCCTCGGATTACGCCGTCGGCCACATCCTGCCCGCGCTCCTCGTGACCGCGGCGGCCGGCGCGGTCGGCTGGTATGCCGGGCGGTTCGTCCGGCTGCTCGTGCGGCGCCTGCCCCACGGCGACGAATCCGTCGAGCGTTTCGCGGGCGGCGCCGTTTCGTGGAGCGTGTGGTTCTTCGGTCTCGTCGCCGCGCTCAACGCGCTCGGCGTGAACACCAACGGCGTGCTGGCGGGCGTCGGCGGCGTGGCCATCGCGGTCGGGCTCGCGCTCAAGGACACGGCCGGGAACGTCGCGGCGGGCCTGGAGCTGGTGTTCCTGCGGCCCGTCGCCGTCGGCGATTTCGTTTCGTTCCGGGCGCCGTCCGATCCGCGCGCCTCGGGGACCGTGACCCGGATCGGGCTGCTCACAACGGACCTGCGCACGCCCGACGGGCTGTTCGTTTCCGTCCCCAACCGCATTCTGCGCGACGAGCCGATCGTGAACTATTCGCGCAACCCGGAGCGCCAGATCCGGCTCGTCTTTTCGGTTTCGTATTCCGATTCGGTCGAGGCGGGACTGCGGGCGCTGCTCGCGCTCGGCCAGGCGGAGACGCGGCGCATTCCGGACAAGCCGGTCGAGGTCTTCGTGGAGGCCCTCGCGGAAAGTTCCGTGGACCTCTCGCTGCGCCTTTGGGTCGGCACGGGCGACTACTGGCCCGCGCGGCGCTCGCTCACCGAGAAGGGCAAGGCGGCGCTCGAAGCGGCGGGGCTCGTGATCCCGTTCCCGCAGCGCGACGTGCACGTGAAGGGCGGCGGCGCGACCGGCGCGTGAGGCTCAGAGCCGTTCGCCGGGCCCCAGGACGACGGGCTTGCCGCCGGCGAGGAGCCAGAGCGGGACGGCGGTCGGGTTTTCGGGGACGCGTCCGTCGAGCGTGCCGCGCAGGGCGCGGAAGGCGAGAACGTAGCGGCAGATTTCGAGGTTCGTCGCGGCCCAGACGTCGCCGCGCCCGGCGAAGAGCGCGCAAAGCGCGTCCATCGCCGCCCAGTCCTCCTCCGCGCCGCTCTTTTACGGGGTCTGTCCCCTTAAAAAGTTCTTGCAATGGCAGAACGAGTGTGCTAGATTGCGGCTTGTGCGAAGCGAAAACGACAAATTCAAGAACAGGAGCGCGGAATGAGACGACCGAGGGTGAAGGTGGACGGCGAAGGGTTCTACCACGTGGTGAGCCGGATCGGAGGAAGGCGGTTCCTGATCGACGAGACGGAGAAGGGGATTCTGCTGGGGATGATCCGGGGCGCGGCGGCGTTTTCGGGGGTTGAGGTTTACACGTATGCGGTGATGAGCAACCATTTCCATTTGCTCGTGCGCGTGCCGCGCAGGCGCGAGGTTTCGGACAAGGAGCAGGAGCAGCGTATGCTGGCGCTTTACGGGCCGGGGAAGTTCAACAAGATCCAGGAGAAGTGGGCGCGGTGGACTCGGCGGCACCAGGAGGGCCGCGTGGAGGACGAGAAGACCCGGATGCGCAAGCGGATGTTCGATCTTTCGCAGTTTTGCAAGACGTTCAAGGAGGCTTACACGCAGGATTACAACAAGCGCCACGACAACACGGGG
>JAFTHC010000258.1 GCA_017457625.1 Kiritimatiellia bacterium | reverse complement strand
GGGGAGCCCGCGTGCTCCCGGGATCAGAACAGCGCCATCTGCTCGACCGCGGGCGGGAGGCCGAGCGACTCGCGAAGGGCGGTTTCGTCCATTTTCGGCGTGCCGAAGCGGGCGGCGGCCGCGGTTTTGTCCGAGCCCGGGTTGGCGCCGACGACAAGGAGGTCCGTCGCGCCCGAGACGGAGCCCGTCACTTTCGCGCCGCGTTCGAGCAGCGCCTTTTCGAGGTCGCGCCGCTTCAGGTCGTGGAACGTGCCGGTCACGACGACCGTCCGCCCCGCGAAGGGGTCGCCTTCCGCCGGAGCGGGCGCCGCGGCGGCTTCCTTTTTGGCGCCGGGCGGATTGATGCCGAGCGCGTCCATGCGCGCGAGGAACTCGCGGCCGTCCTTGGAATCGAGCCAGCCGCGCAGCGCACGGACGACTTCCGGCTTGAGCACGCAGGTATAGGCGAGCGGACCGCCGGACTTGAGCTTGGAGCCGACGCCGTCGAAGACGAGCGCTTCCCCGAGCTTTTCGATCTCACGGGACAGCTTTTCGTAGAGTTCCCCTTCGGCGACGCGCTCCGCCAGGCCGAGCGCGCGGACCGCGCGCGAGCCGGGCGCGTGTTTCGGCAGTTCGTCCTCCAGCTCGTAGAGGCGGGAGGCGCGCCGCAACAGGTCCGAATCGGCCAGGTCGCGCAGGTCGCGGTGCGTGCGCGCGATTTCTCGCGCGGCGGTTTCGCCGATGCCGGGAATGCCGAGCGCGAAGAGCCAGCGGTCGAGCGGCCTGGAGCGCGCGGCCTGCACGGCGGCGAGGATCGTGCGCGCGTTGGCCGGGGCGAGACGGCGCTTGGCGACGGCGTCCGCGGCGGCGTCCGCGGCGCCGAGCGAGAGGACGCCTTGCGCGGCGTCCGCGACGGGCAGGTCGGGCGCCGGGGCGTCCGCGGCGCCGAGGTCGAGCGCCAGGAGGAGCGATTCGGGCAGCGTGAACAGGTCGAGCGGGCTCGACACGAGCCCCTGGTCGACGAGCGCCGAGGCGACTTTGTCGCCGAGCCCTTCGATGTCGAGCGCGTCTCGCGAGGCGAAGTGCGCCAGGCGCGCGACGAGTTGCGCGGGGCAGAGGAAGTTGGTGCAGCGGACGGCGACTTCGCCGTCGGCGCGGGAGACGGGCGCGCCGCAGACGGGGCACGCGTCCGGCATGCGGAACTCGATTTCGGCGCCGGTGCGCTTTTCCGGGAGCACGGCGACGACGGCGGGGATGACTTCGCCCGCCTTTTCGATCAGGACGTGGTCGCCGATGCGGATGTCCTTGCGGCGGATGTCGTCCTCGTTGTGGAGCGTCGCGCGGGAGATCGTGGAGCCGGCGAGCGGAACGGCGCGCAGTTCGGCGACCGGCGTGAGGACGCCCGTGCGGCCGACCTGGACCGTGATCGCCTCGACGACGGTTTCGGCGCGCTCCGGCTCGTATTTGAAGGCGCGCGCCCAGCGCGGCGCCTTGGCGGTGGAGCCGAGGGTGGCGTAGAGCGAACGGTCGTCGACCTTGACGACCGCGCCGTCCATTTCGAAGGGAAACGAGTGGCGGAGCGCCTGGAGTTCGTCGATCGCGCGCCAGACTTCGTCCAGCCCGCGGCAGGCCCAGATGCGCGGCTGGACGGGAAAGCCGAGCGAGCGCAGGCGTTCCGTGAGGGCGCGGTGCGTGGCGGGGTCCGGCTCGCCGCGCAGCGTGCCGAGGCCGTAGAGGATCGCCGAAAGCGGGCGGGCGGCGACCTGGCGCGGGTCGAGGAGCTTGAGCGAACCGGCGGCGGCGTTGCGGGGGTTCTTGAACGGCTCCTCGCCGCGCGCGACCTGGTCGCGGACGAGGTCGAGGAAGCCGCGTTTGGGCATGTAGATTTCGCCGCGCGCCTCGAACGTCTCCGCCTCGCAGGGGATGCGCAGGGGGAGCGCGCGGATCGTGCGGGCGGCGGCGGTCACGTCGTCGCCCGTCTCGCCGTCGCCGCGCGTGGCCGCCACGGCGAGGACGCCGCGCTCGTAGGTTGCGCTGAAGGCGAGGCCGTCGATCTTGGGTTCCACGACGTAGTCGACCGTTTCGAGGCCGGCGATCGCGCGGACCATCGCGTCGAAATCGGCGAGTTCGGCGCGGTCGTAGGTGTTCTCGAGCGACTGCATCGGGAGCGCGTGGGCGACCTTCTCGAAACCGTCGAGCGGCGCGCCGCCGACGCGCTGCGTGGGCGAATCGGGCGTGCGCAGCTCGGGGTGGGCGGTTTCGATGTCGGCGAGCTCGCGCATCATCGCGTCGAACTCGCGGTCGGAGATTTCGGGCGCGGCGTCGCGGTAGTAGAGCACGGTGTGGCGCGCGAGCTCCTTGCGGAGGAACTCCGCGCGCGCGGCCGTGGCGGGGTCCGCGGGCGCGGCGGGCTGGCTGAACAGGTCCTCGGGCATGGTGGCTAGCCGGCCTTCTCCGGTTCCTTCGGGTAGGGGATGCGGGCGTGGAGGATCGTCGAGAGGGACGCGACGAAGGCGCGCTTCACGTCCGCCACGTCGCGCATCGTGAGGGGCGCGTCGGCGAGCTGGCCGTCGGCGATCTTGCCGTCCACGATGCTTCCGACGAGCTTTTCGATCGCGGCGGGCGTGGGCTTGGAGAGGCTGCGCGAGGCGGCTTCCACGCTGTCGGCCAGGGACACGACGGCCGATTCGGCGAACGACGGGCGCGGACCGGCGTAGCGGAACGGGTTTTCGTCCACGGGCTCGGGCTCGCCGCCCGTCTCCTTGGCCTTCTCGGCCGCCTGGCGCAGCGCCTTGTCGTAGAACCACGCCATGCGCGTGGTGCCGTGGTGTTCCTCGACGATGCGGCGCACCGGGGCGGGCAGCGCGTAGTCCACCGCGAGGCCGACGCCGTCCTTGACGTGGGAGGCGAGGATGATGGCGGACATCGACGGGGCCACGCCGTCGTGGACGCTCGGCGCGCCGGCGGGGACGTTTTCCGTGAACGCCTCGGGGTTGGAGAGCTTGCCCACGTCGTGGTAGTAGCCGCCGACGCGCGCGAGGATCGGGTCGGCGCCGATGCGCTCGGCGGCGTCCGCGGCGAGGGCCGCCACGATGATCGAGTGGTGGTAGGTCCCGGGCGCTTCGAGCGCGAGGCGCGCCAGCAGCGGATGCCCGAGGTCGGCGAACGAGGCGAGCCGGATGTCGCTGCACGCGCCGAAGACGTGTTCGAAAACGCCCAGCAGCAGCAGGACCGCGGCGACCGCGGCGGCGACCGAGACGAGCGTGAGCGCGAGCTCCATCCCGAACGTGGGCAGGAGGGAGCGGACCGTTTCGAAGGTGTATTCCTCGAGGTTCGCGAGCTGGGTCACCGCGTTGGAGAGCGCGCCGAGGAGCTGCAGCGCGCCGGCCGCCAGGCACAGGCGGACGAGACGCCCGCGGCGGTGGACGCCCGCCACGAGCAGCGGCGCCGCGATCGCCGTGGCGAGTCCCACGACGGCGGTCTGCAGCCCGGCGGACGCCGGGACGAAGAGCATGTTCTGCAGCGCGCCCGCCACGCCCATCGCGATGCCCGCGCCGGGGCCGGCCAGCAGCGTGCAGAAGACGGGCAGGAAGAGATACGGCACGAGGAACGGGATGAAGCCGCCGCTGGCGAGGGGGCCGTGGAGCTGTTCGGGCGCGTAGCGGGCGGAGACCGAGACCAGGGCGGCCGCCAGGACGTTCGACAGCGTCGCGGCCAGCAGGAGCATGAGCAGGCGGGAATTGCGCGCCACCGCCCCGGGGGCGAGCAGGCCGAGGAGCAGCCGGCCGCACACGAACGCCGCGGCCAGGATCGTGATCTCGACCCCGAGGTAGAGCTGGGACTCAAGCTCCGTCCGGACCGGGATGTGCTCCCGGGCCACGAAGGCGGCGGCCAGGGCGAACAGGCAGGCGAGCGCGAGGTAGAGGCAGGCCAGCAGCGTCCCGTTGCGGAACGGGACCCGTTCGCCGGCGGCGGCGCGCCGCCGGCGGAGCCGGACCACGCGCTGGAGGCGGACTTTCGATATTTGCAGGGGCATGGCGCGGAGTATACCGGAACGGGGGTTTCGCGGCAAGACCCCCGCGCTACCGCGCGAGCTTGACGACGCGCTGGTTCTTCTTGCCGGCGCGCAGGACGAAGACCCGGCCGTCGATCACGCGGTCGGCGGAAACGACGTCCGAGGCGCCGACGCGTTCGTTGTTGAGGTAGAGCCCGCCGCCGTCCGCCATGCGGCGCGCCTCGCCCACGCTCTTGAAAAGCCCGGCGAGGGCGGCGACCTTGACGACCGGCTGCCCGACGGCGTCCGCGGCCGGCAGTTCCGCGCTGGGCGCGTCCTTGAAAATCGGAAGCAGGTCGGCGGCGGAAAGCCCCGCCAGCGAACCGCCGAAAAGCGCTTGCGTGGCGCGTAGCGCCTGGGCGAGACCCTCCTCGCCGTGGACGCGGCGGACGACGTCCTCCGCGAGCACGCGCTGCGCCTCGCGCTTCTCGGGGGCGGTTTTCACCGCCTCCTCGAGCTGCGCGATCTCGTCGAGCGGCAGGAACGTGAACGCCTTGAGGTAGCGGATCACGACGGAGTCCTCGCTGCGGAGGAAGAACTGGTAGAACTGGTAGCACGACGTCTTCTTGGAGTCCAGATACATCGCGTTGCCCTCGCTCTTGCCGAACTTCTTGCCGGAGGAGTCCTTGACGAGCGGAACGGTGACGCCGTAACACTGCACGCCGCGCTGGTAGTGCACCAGGTCCGTGCCGGCGGTGATGTTGCCCCACTGGTCCGAGCCGCCCACCTCGACGCGGCAGCCGAACGAATCGTAGAGGTGGAGGAAGTCGTAGCCCTGCATCGTCTGGTAGCAGAACTCGGTGAAGCTCATCCCGTTCGGCGACTCCAGGCGCGCGCGCACGCTCTCCTTGTTCAGCATCGTGCCCATGCGGAAGTAGCGGCCGACGTCGCGCAGGTAGTCGATGAAGGTGAACTTGCCGTGCCAGTCGAGGTTGTTCACGAGCGTGGCGGGGTTCGGGCCGGACCCGAAATCGATGAAGCGGCCGAGCTGCTCCTTGATGCACTCGGCGTTGCGGGCGATCGTCTCGCGCGTCTGGAGCTGGCGCTCGCTCGTCTTGCCGGAGGGGTCGCCGATCATGCCGGTGGCGCCGCCCACGAGCGCGAGGACCTTGTGGCCGGCGCGCTGGTAGTGGCACAGGTTCATGATCGCGACGAAATTGCCGGCCTGGAGGCTGTCGGCCGAAGGGTCGAAGCCGCAGTAGACGGTCTGCGGCGTCTTCAGGAGGTCGTAGACCCCGGGGTCGGTCCAGTTGTCGAAAAGGCCGCGGGCCTTGAGCGTGTCGATGACGTGTTCCATGGCGGAGGATTCCCGTTTTTCCGCCCCGAAACGGGCGGAAGGGCGGCGGATTATAGCCTCCGCCCCCCGCCGTGTCCAGCGGGCGCGGCGGCCAGGCTCGGCGCCGATCCGTCCGGATCGAGCGCGCCGCGGCACTTCAGCGGAATGAAGTCGAACCGGGGTTCGCCGGTCTCCGGATCGAACGACATGCGGTAGAGTTCAGACTCGTTCAAGTCCCGCCGGTAGCGGTAGCGCCAGAACGCGCGGCCCGGAAAGGCGGCAGGCAGCTCCGCGTCGCGTGCGCCGAGACTGCGGACGTAGAGGACGTCGCCCCGGAAATCCGGGTCGTTTCGGACGAACGCCGCCGCAAAATACTTCTTGACGCGGTCGGCCCTGTCGGGCGAAATCCCGACGGCGTCGCAGACGACGACCGCGTTCCGGACGCCGGCCGCTTCGACGACGTGCGGCAGGTTCCGCTCGAAATCGTACCAGTGATCGTCGAACGAAGCCAGATGGAAGGGGAGAAACAGCACAACCCCCATGGCGGCGGGCGCGAACACCAGCCGGGCGAGCGACGCCTTCCGGGCGTCCGCCGCGATCCGCCACCCTTCCGACGCCAGAATCGCCAACACCGGCACGGAAACGAACAGGTAGCGGGCCGGGAAGCAGTGCTCATACCACAGGAAGAAGAAATACAGGATCGACAACGCCGCCGGAAACGACCAGAGCCAAACGGCCTTGGCGCGGCCGCGGCGGCGCAAGAGCGGGAGCAGCGCCGGGAAAAAGGCCGCGACCGGCCAGCCCGTTGCCTTCGCGCCGAGGGCCATCGTCCTGAGCGTGGCGTGGTAGGCGGCCCTGGCGGGCGTGAAATACGCCGTGAACCCATACCGCAAGGAGGGTCGTGCGAACAGGTGTCCGGGCAAAAACCAACGACCCGTCTGGACATGCGTCCATCCGACGTGCAGCGCGACCGCGCCGGCGAGCACGGCCAGCGCGGCGGCGAACGGCACGCGCCGCGCCCACGCGACCTTCGGCCGCGAGACCGCGGCCAGACCGGTCAAAACGCCGACGACCACGGCGTCGGCGGGCCTGCACAGAAACGCAAGGGAAAGTCCCAGCCCGGCCAGAAGGCCGCGCACGACGTCCCGCCGGGCCGCCCGCCCGCCGGACCGGTCCTCCAACAGGACGACGGTTTCCAAAACGAACAACATCGCGCCGAAGGCCGTCGCGGCGTGGTTGAGAAACGTCGCGCCCAGTTCCGCGAACATCGGGCTGGCCAGACACGTCAGGGCCGCGAGCCGGGCGGTTCGTTCGCAAAACAGCCTCCGCCCGAGGGCGGCGACGAGAACGCACGTGCCCGCCGCGAAAAGGGGCATGACGAGCCACGGAACGCCGAACGCAAGCCCGGCGGCCAACACGAGCGGATGGCCGAACGGATACATCGTGCAAAGCCAGTCGACGCCGTGCACGCCGGAAATCACGCCAAAGGTGGCGAAAAAGTCGGCGGGTTCCGGTGCCGGAACGCGAAGCCGGCCCGTCAGGAATATCTTTGCCTGGAAGAAGGCGGACGCGTCGTCGTCGAGAACGGGCGTTCCTTCGAAAAGAACCAGCGACAACGCGGAAAAGAAAACCGTCCCGGCGAAAAACACGGCCCATCCGAAACGGACCGCGGACGGCGCCATGACCGCCCGGCCCAACCAGCGGGGCAAGGCGCAAAGGCGCGGATGCAGCGCCACGGCCAGCGCCGCGGCGGCGACCGCCGCCGCGAGGACCGGCCGGTCCCGGTAGACGGAAAACGCCGGAAACGAAAACAGCGCGACAATGGCCAGCGCGGCCAAGGCCAGCGCGGCCGCCGTTTCGGCCGTCCGGCCGCGTGCTTCCCTTGTCGTTTCCATCGGTTCCAGTTCCGGCGGCGGCTTCCGGCGGCGCGCCGGACCCGCGACGCGCAGAACCCTACCAAAACACCGTCCCGCCTGTCCATCCGGTTTTTCCGTGACGCTTTCGTTTGCGTCCGGGCCGGCGTTCTGCTAGCATGTGCGGCCGTCCGGCGCGCGTTGCCGGGCGCTCGCCCAAAACGGCATCCGTTTCCGCTTTCACCCATGTCAGAAGCCTACCGAGAATACGACCGGGCAACGATCGAAAAACTCCAAAACGTCCTGCGTTCAATGTTGGGGGATTTCGACGCCCTCTGCAAAAAGCACGGGCTCCGGTATTTCGCCGGCGGCGGAACCGCCATCGGAGCCCTGCGGCACGGCGGAATGATTCCGTGGGACGACGACATCGACGTGTGCCTGTTGCGGGACGACTACGAAAAATTCCTCTCGCTCGCGGAAACGGAATACGGGGACAAATACTACGTCCTCAACAACCGGACGCATCCGGACTACCCCCTGCCGACGACCCGGTGGTGCCTGCGCGGAACCATCTACCGGGAAGAGTGCATGAAATACCTCGGCCGCGTCCCTTTCGGCATCTTCCTCGACGTCTGCGCCTTCGATCCCATTCCCGACGACGACCGGGCGGCCCGGCGGCAGTGGCGGCGGGCGTGGTTCTGGGGAAAACTGGCGGTCCTGCGCGGCGTCCGGTCCCCCGTTTTTTACGGCGGCGGGATCCGCGCCCGTCTGGTGGCGGCCGCCTGCTTCGCCGGCCATTACCTGCTCCGCGCCGCGACCGGCCGCCGTTTTCTCGCGAAACGGGCCGAATTCTGGGCGCGCCGGTCGGAAGGGAAGCCGGGTTGCTCGCGCGCGGCGTGGATGTTCGACACGAAACTGTATGCGAGCCAGGTCATGGTCGAAGCCGTCCGGAACGGGCGCTCGGTCCCGTTCGACGGCGGGACCATCGAATTGTCCGCCGACGTCGACGCCTATCTGCGACGCCACTTCGGCGATTACATGCAGATTCCGCCTCCTGAAAAGCGGCACAACCATCCGCCGCGCGAACTGGATTTCGGTCCGTTCGGCGGAACCGGGAAAGGAGCTTCGGCATGACCGTGGCGATCGTTTTGGCCGGCGGCTCCGGCCGGCGGATGGGATCGGAAACCCCGAAACAGTTCATCCGCGTGGACGGCAAGCCCGTCATCGCCTACACGCTCGACAATTTCCAGCGGCATCCGGAAATCGACGCCATCCTCGTCGTCTGCATCGCCGGATGGGCGGACGAAATCCGCGCTATCGCCTCCCGGAACGGAATCGGGAAGTTGCGTTGGATCGTCGACGGAGGAACGACCGGACAGGAATCCATCCGCAACGGCGTCTTCGCGCTCGAGGGGATTTGCGGCGACGGCGACGTCGCCGTGATCCACGACGGCATCCGGCCGCTCGTCGACGATTTCGTCCTTTCCGACGTGATCCGCGTCTGCAGGGAGCGCGGCGCCGCCGCGACCGCGATGCCCTACAACGAACAGATTTTCGTGGCCGACGACGATTTTTCTTCGACGCGGTTCATCCCCCGCGAAACGATCCGCCGCGTCGCAACCCCGCAGGCCTACCGGTTTGGGCTGCTCGACCGCGCCTACCACGAGGCGTTCGAGAAGGGCATCGGCATCGGCGGCTCTTCCTACGCCAACACCATGATGGTAGAATTGGGACACAGGATCTGGTTCGCGGCCGGTTCGGACAAGAACATCAAACTCACGACGCCGGACGACCTGGAAATCTTCCGGGGCTATCTGGCCCGCAACAGCCGGGAGCCCGACCGATGAAAAACCGTCTCGACTGCGGGCTCTACCGGGAGGACCTGGAACGCGTCCTCCGCGACGTCCCCGCAGACTTTCTCCGGGGGCGCCGAGTTCTCGTCACGGGAGCGACCGGATTGCTTGGAACCTTTCTCGTGGACGTCCTCATGGAGGCCAGCCGGCGCGGCGGCGACATCCAAGTCGCCGCCGTCGGCCGAAACGCGGAACGGGCGACCGCCCGGTTCGGCCGCTATGCAGGCGATCCGCGTTTCGAGTTCGTCCGCCACGACGTCCGGGACCCTCTGCCGGACGGCGTCCGCTTCGACATCGCCGTCGGCGGAGCCAGCCTCACGCACCCGCTCGCCTACTCGCGGCATCCCGTCGAAACGGTGGCGACCAACGTGTCCGGCACGTTCCATCTGCTCGACCGGGCCGCAACCGAGGGCGCAAGAGTCCTGTTTCTTTCGTCCGTCGAGATCTACGGAGAATCGCGGGACGGAAAACCGTTCCGCGAAGGCGACACGGGTGCGCTCGACCTGTCCACCGCCCGCGCCGGCTACACGGAATCGAAACGCGTTTCCGAAGCGCTCTGCCAGGCCGTTGCGGCGGAACGCGGGCTCGACGTCCGGATCGTCCGGCTCTGCCGCGTGTTCGGGCCGACCATGCTGCCGGACGACTCCAAGGCCTCGTCGCAATTCCTGTCCAAGGCGACCGCGGGAGAGGACGTCGTTCTCAAAAGCGCGGGGAACCAGCTGTTCTCCTATCTTCACGTGTCGGACGCCGTGTCGGCCGTCCTGTCCGTCCTCGCAAACGGATCGCCCGGCGCCGCCTACAACGCGGCGTCGCCCGACTGCGACGTCCGGCTCCGCGATTTTGCCGCGGCCGCGGCGGATGCGGCCGGCGTCCGCGTCGTCTTCGACCATCCGGACGAAAGGGAGCGGCGCGGCTACTCCGTGGCTTCGACGGCGCTTCTGGACGCGTCGAAGCTCCGGGCGCTGGGGTGGACGCCGCGTCTGTCGTTTGCGGACGCGGTCCGCCGGACGATCGCCGTCCTCCGGGAGACGGAATCGCCGTGACGCCGGTCTCGGGCCCAGGCGACCGCCGGCTCGTCCGGCTCCTGCTTCCGCCGGTCGGCGGAAACGGGCTTCTGCGGGACACTGTCTGGAACGCCGTTTCGAACGCGGGCATGGCGGCGCTCGGTTTCTTCGTCCTGATGCTCGCCGCCCGACTCGGGGACGCCTATTGGTGCGGCGTGGCGGCGCTGGGCCTTGCGATGTCGCAGCAGCTCTACACGCTGGGCAACTTCACGATGCAAAGCTACCAGGCCTCGGACGTCGCGGAGCGCCGTTCGTTCGGCGATTACGTCGCGGCCAAGGCGGTTTCTCTCTCCGCCATGGCGGCCGCGGCCGCCGTCTGGATTGCGGTCGCCTCGCCCGGGCCGGACAAGACGGCCGCGTTTCTTGCGCTGCTGGTCTACCAGGCGTCCGAGGCGTTCTCCAACGCGTTTTTCGCCCGATACCAGCAGAAGGGCCGGCTCGACACGGCATGTCGCGTCCGTTTCGCGAAAACGGCGGCGTTCGTCCTCGTTTATGCCGGCGTCTTCGCGGCAACGCGCCGGCTTCTGCCGGCCCTCGCCGCCGCCGCGGCCGCACATGCGGGGCTGTTTTTCGTTCTGGACCGCCCGCTGCTGCGGCATTTCGGGCCGCTGCGCCCGCATGCGCCCGACCGGGCCGCGTTTTCCGTTCTCGCCGCCTGCGCGCCGATCGCGTTCAACTCGTTTCTGCTCATGTACGTGAACAACGGGCCGAAGTTCGCCGTGGACCGAGTTCTCGGGACGGAAAAACTCGCCGTTTTCAGCGCGCTGTTCGTCGTCTTCTTCGCCGTGTCGGTCTGTTCGGACTTCCTCATGAACCCCCAGGTCGTCCCGCTCGCGGACGCCGTCCGCCGCGGCGACCGGGCCGGCGCGGTCCGGATTCTCGCACGCCCGCTGGCCGCGGTTCTGGCGCTGGCCGCGGCCGGCTGCGCGGCGGCGGCGGCGGCCGGCATCCCGTTCCTCGGCTGGCTGTTCGGACTCGATCTCGCCGGGAACCGGCGAATTCTCTGCCTGCTCGTCGGCGGTGGCGGCCTTCTCGCGCTCTACCAACTCTCGCTTGTCGTCCTGATCGTCCTGCGAAAACAGTTCTGGGGGATGGCCGGCATGGGAGCCGCGGCCGCGTTCGTCTTTTTCGCGGCCGGTCCGCTCGTGCGGGACCGGGGCCTGGCCGGCGCCGCCTGGTGCAGTCTCCTCGCCGTATCCGTCCTGTTTGCCGTTTCCGCCGGTTTCGCGTTGTTTTTCTTCCTGCGGGCGAACTGGACCGGGCGACCGGTTTATGGTAGCATTCCGGGCAACAGCCCCGACACCCCGACCGATGCCTGAACGAACCTCCGACCACACGTTCGCGATCTGCGCCTACGGAGACAGTCCGTTTCTCGAGGACTGCATCCGGTCGCTGGAAAGCCAGACGCTGCGCACGAACCTCCTGCTCGCGACGCCCACGCCCACGCCGTTCGTCCGTGGAATCGCGGAGCGCCACGGCATCGAAGTCCACGTGAACGACGGCCCGTGCAGCATCACGCAGGACTGGAACTTCGCGTTGGACCGCGTGAAGACGCGCTTCGCCACGGTCGTGCACCAGGACGATCTCTACGAGCCGGCCTACGCGGAGAAAGTCCTCGCGCGGATGCGCGCCGCGAAGAAGCCGCTGATCGCCTTCACCGGCTACGGGGAGCTGCGCGGCGGCCGCAAGGTGTTCCGCAACCGGCTTCTCGGCGTGAAAAAGGCGCTCCTTCTTCCCCTGCGGCCGCGGTTTCTCGCGTCGTCCCGCGCGGCGCGGCGCATGGTGCTGCGCTTCGGGGACCCGATCTGCTGCCCGTCCGTCACGTTCTGTCTCGACAACGTCCCGCGGCCCGTCTTCCGGGAAGGATTCCGCAGTTGCGAGGACTGGGAGGCATGGGAACGGATTTCCCGTCTCGACGGCGAGTTCCTTTACGTCCGGGACCCCTTGACGCTGCACCGGATCCACGAAGGGTCGGAAACGACGAAAATCATCGGGGACGGCGCCCGCTCGGCCGAAAACCTGACCATGTTCCGCAAGTTCTGGCCCGGTCCCGTGGCGCGGGCGATCAACCGGATCTACAATTTGTCGGAGCGGTCCAACGCCCTTTGAAGCGAACCGGCCTTCCCATGAAAAACCTGGTGATCGTCCCCGCCTGGAACGAAGTCGAGAGTTTGGAACGCGTCGTCGCGGCCCTGCGGCGCGACGCGCCGGGTTTCGATTTCGTGATCGTGAACGACGGTTCGACGGACGGCACCGCCGCGCTCTGCCGCCGCAACGGATGGCCGCTGCTGGACCTGCCCGTCAATCTCGGGATCGGCGGCGCGGTCCAGACGGGCTACCGCTACGCCGTCCGGGCCGGCTACGACACGGCGACGCAGTTCGACGGGGACGGGCAGCACGACGCCGCGGCCCTCCCGGCCATGCTGGCCGCGCTGCGGCGCGACGGTCTCGACATGGTGGTCGGATCGCGCTTCATCGAACGGAAGGGCTTCCAGTCCGGCGCTCTCCGGCGCGTCGGCATCCGCTTCCTTTCGCGGTTGGTCCGCGTCCTGACGGGGCGTGCGATCACGGATCCGACGTCCGGGTTCCGGATGGTTTCCCGGCGGCTGGCGGAACTCTTCGCGGAGGACTATCCGAACGACTATCCCGAACCGGAAAGCGTCGTCCGGGCCCTCGCCCGCGGGGCGAAGGTCGCCGAAATTCCCGTCGTCATGAACGATCGGCTCGCCGGCACGTCGTCCATTTCGATGCGGCGCAGCGTCTACTACATGGTCAAGGTGAGCTTCGCGATGGTCGTCGCGCGGCTCCGCAAATAAACGAAGGAGACCGACCGTGCTTTCGACCAGAATGCAGTTCGTGATCGTGGCGGCCATGGCGCTGTGCGTCCTGCGGGCCGTCTGGCTGCTCTCGCGCGGCAAGCTCGACTACAAGCTGGGCATCGGCTGGATCGGCGTGTTCTGCGCGATTGCGGTCTTGGGGCTCGCGCCGGGTCTGCTGGACCGCGCGGCGCGCGTTTTCGGGATCGCGGCCCCCGTCAACATGCTGTTCTTTTTCGGGTTCCTCTTCTGCGCCGTCATTCTCTTCGCCCTGTCCCGCCGGACGGCCAACCTGCAGGCGCAGGTCCGGCGGCTCGCACAGGAACTCGCCATTCTACGCAAGGAAGCGCTTGGAACCGGCGCCGGGGCGGACGAAACCGCCGATCGGACATCCGAGACATGACACGACAACGCCGTCTTCTGCTCCCGCTCGCCGCGGCCTTCCTGATCCCGTTTTCGTTCGCGGTCCGGGGAACGGACTGGGCCATGTTCATGCATCCGGACGAAGTCACGGTCGACGCCTACATGATCACGGCCGCCAAAAACGGCCACCCGAACGTCGGATGGAGCGTTTATCCGCAAGGGTTTTTCGTCCTCTCCAATCTCTACAGAAGGCTCTGCCTGTTCAAAAGCAGGTTCGACGGCGTCGAAAACCAGGAAGGGTCCCGACATCGCGATCTGGATCTCGTTCGCGCGCAAACGCCCAAGCACGATCCGTCCGTCGCGATGGGGCGGCATCTGAACGCGGTGCTGGCGGGACTGTGCGGGTTGTTCCTCTTTCTCGCGATCCGGGAAGCGACCGGCAGCGTCTCCGGCGGGCTCTGCGCCGCGATGCTCGGCGCCTGCTCGCCGTTCGTCGTCGAACACGCGCACTACTGCGAGACGGACACCGGCTTCTGCGCGGGCCTGGCGCTCGCCCTTTGGTTGCTTCTGGGCGCCGTCCGCCGCGGTTCGCCTGCCTGGACGGCCGGGGCCGCCGCCGCCTGCGCCGCGGCGTTCGCCTGCAAATACACGGTGGCGCCGCTCGTCCCGTTCTGCGTGGCCGTCTGGGCGGCCGTCTGCGTCCGGTCCGTCCGCGGCGCCGGCGGCGACCGGGCGGAACGGCGCCGGCGGCTGGAGCGTTGCGCGCTCTCGGCTCTCGCCTGTTTCCTCGCGGCGGTCGCCGCCTACGCCTTGCTCACGCCCGTTTCGTGGATGGACCCGGAATTGTTCTGGAGCCGGATTTTCCGCATCTACGGCAGCGTCCACCGCGAAGCCGCGAACAAGGACATCGCCGGGACCGCCAGTTTTCCGCTCCTCCGGCTCTTCTACATCGCGCGAAGTCTCGCCCTCTGCTTCCGCATGACGGGTCCGGTCCACCTGTTGCTGGCCGCCGCCGGCGCGGCGGCGTTCGTCCGGTTCCGCCGCCGGAATCCGTGCGGTCTCTGGCTCCTGGCGCTCGTGCTGGCTTTCGTCGCGTTCGATCTCGCCGTCGCGCCGTGGATCCGGACCCAGGAGTTCCTTCCCCTGGCCATCCTGCTCGGATGCATTCCGGCTCTCGCCGCGGGCGATTTCTGCGCAGCCGCCGCCGCGTCCGGAAAACGCGCGGTCCGGCTGGCGGTCCCCGCCGCCTGTTTCGCCGTCTGCGCCCTGGTCGCCTTCGGCGACGCGAACCGGGCCGCGCGGATGTTCCAGACCGAGGACACGCGCAACACGATGCGGCATTGGCTGGAGATGTCGGCGTCCACGAACGCCGTCTTCGCCGCGAACCGCTTCGCGAGCCCCGCGCTCCGTTACGGCCGAGTCGCGACGGCGGAACGTTTCGGCGAGCCCGAATGGCTGTGGCGTCCGGACGAAATCGACGAAACCGATCCCGGCCACGATTATTTCGTCCGCCAGGCGCTCATTCCGGGACGCGGCGCCGTGGACAGCCGGACCGGACGCCTGCGCGAACACCTCGCGGCCGGCTGGACGAATTTCACGGCGCACGCGATCCACTTGCGCGACTGGAAGCCGGCGCCCGGCTACAACACGACCTTCGCGCAGCTGCCGATGGAACTCTGGGGTGTCGTGAAGCCCGGCGCCCGGTACGTCCGCCCGGTCCCGTTCGCCCCCCGCGCCAGCGTCTTCCACATGGCCAAGGAACCTTACAACGTCGCCCAAGGCGGCGATCTGCTCGGCCCGGTCGAAGCCTACCGGACGGTCGGCGCGCGCGGCACGATCCGCTTCGTCCCGCCAGCGGACGGGCGGCCGCTCTACGCGGTCACGCGGCACGTCGTCGGCAACGTCCCGGCGAAGGTCAAATGGGAGGGCCTGTTCCGGCCGCGCTCCAAGACGATCGAACCCGGCCGCGCCGACTGGTTCGAATGCAAGCCCGGGCTTTTCCCCGCGGATTACGGCGACATGTATGCCAAGACCCGCGTCCGCATGCGCGGCGACGACCAGACCTCGCTCTGCCTCACGACCGTCACGGACAACCCCGGCTACGCGGCCGAGTTGCTCGTGCGCGGCGGCTCGCCGGACAAGGCGGCCGAACTGCTCGCGCACGCCGGACTTCCGCCGGACCCCGCCACGGCGTTCGCGCGGTGCGCGGCTCCGCTTCCCGAATCGTTCTACCGGGATTTCGCCCGGATCCGTTTCGGCGACTTCTCCGTGTTTCCCGACTATTCGGGCGTCGCGGCGCCCGGAAACGGGACGGACGGCGCGGACGAGACGGACGATCTGGACGGCACGCGGGCTCCCGCCGCGCGGTCTCCGGAAGAGAGGCGCCGGGGCGTCCCGATCGAACTTCCGACCCACCTCGATTCCGAATTTCCCGCCGTTCTCGATCCGGGCGCCTACCGCGTTTCGTTCCGGCTCCCGCCCGAAAAATCGGACGAACCCCGCGTCCGTTCGGTCGGATTCACGCGCGTGGAGGAGGCCACTCTCCTGTCCGGTTCCCGGTTCCGGCCGGGGGAAACGGTCGTGTTCCGGCTCGTCGCCGACCGGCCGTCGTTCCCGCGCATCCAGGCGGACATCGAACCGGGCGCCCTCTCGGGCGTGAAACTGCGCGACCTGACGGTGGAGTGGGTGCCCTTGCTGGAGAACGCGGCCCCGTGAAACTCTCCGTCGCCATCCCCTGCCTCGACGAGGCGCGAACGATCGAAGAGGCCGTCGGACTGGCCCGAGCGCTCGTCGACGCCGCCGCGTCCGGCGACGGCGAAGTCGTCGTGGGAGACAACGGCTCCTCCGACGGATCGCGCGCCCTGGCGGAACGGGCCGGGGCGCGCGTCGCGCCCGCCGCGCGCCGCGGCTACGGATTCGCGCTGCTCGCGGCGATCCGCGCCTCGCGCGGCGACGTGATCGTCATGGGCGACGCGGACGCGACCTACGATTTCCGCGAGGCGGCGCCGCTCGTCGCCGCCGTCGCGACGGGCGAATGCGACCTGGCGATGGGCTCCCGGCTGCGCGGCCGCATCGAAAAGGGCGCCATGCCGTTCCTCCACCGGCATCTGGGCACGCCCGTGCTCTCCTGGCTCATCCGCCGGTTTTTCGGCTTGCGGATTTCCGACTGCAACTGCGGGCTGCGCGCTTTTTCCCGGAACGCGTTCGACCGGATGCGCCTGACTTGCGGCGGCATGGAGTTCGCCTCCGAAATGCTCGTGAAGGCGGCTCTCGCCGGACTCCGCGTGAAGGAGTTCCCCGTCTCCCTGCGGCGCGACACGCGCGACCGGACGCCGCACCTGCACACGTGGCGCGACGGGTGGCGGCATCTGCGGTTCCTGCTGCTCTTCGCGCCCCATGTCGTGTTCCGGTTGCCCGGCGCGCTTCTCGTGGCCGCGTTCGGTCTCGAAACGGCCCTGCTGTGCCTCGGTCCGGTCACGGTCGCCGGCCGGTTTTTCGACTACCACCACCTGTTCTATTCCGTCCCGCTCTTTTGCATCGGGCAGCAGTTTCTCTGGTTCAACGCCTTCGCCGTCCGTTTTCGGCGGTTCGCCGGCCTCGGAGGCGAGCCGCCCCGGCCGCTCCCGCTGGAGCGGTGGCTTCTGGCGGGCGGCTTCGCCGCCGCCGCGGGCGTCGCCGTCCTCGGTTCCGTCCTCGTCGAATGGTGGGCGTCCGGCCGCGGGGACCTTTTCGCCGTCCGCCGCTGTTCGCTCGGTCTCGTGCTGCTCCTCTCCGGTTCCCTTTCGGTCGTGAACGCGCTCATGTCGAGCATGCTCGAACTCCACTTCTCGCACGGGGAGGGCGAATGAACGGAACCGCCGGCGCCCGGCCGCTTTTTTCCGTCGTCATGCCCGTCTACAACGGCGGCGGCCTGCTCGCCGAAGCGCTCGATTCCCTCCGCGCCCAGGAACCGTTCGACGGCGGATTCGAGATCGTCGCCGCCGACAACGGTTCCACGGACGGCTCGCGCGAACGGCTCGAAGCGGCGGCGGCGGACCTGCCGATCCGGACGGTCGACGGCGCCATGAACGGCAACTGGGTTTCGTCCACGAACAAGGCGATGGGGCTCGTCCGCGGCGTCTACACGGCGTTTCTCCACCACGACGACCGGTTCCGCCCCGGACGCCTGCGCGCCCTCGCGGCGGCCGTGCGCGCGAACCCGGACGCGACGCTCTTCGTCAACGACACCGCGTTCGCCGGAACGGACGGGAAAATCCTCGGCACGTGGCGCCTGCCGGTCCGGCCGGGGCGCCGGACCGCGGCCGAAGTCCTGCCCGCCCTGCTCGTGCAGAACAACGTGGCCGTCCCCGGCGCCGCGTTCCGGACCGACGCCGCGCGCGCCCTCGGCGGCATGGACGAAAACCTCCGCTATACGGCCGACTGGGACTTCTGGCTTCGCTTCGCCGCCCGCGACGGTCTCGTCCGCATCGCCGAAACGCTTTCCGAATTCCGCGTGCACGGCGGTTCGCAGACGGTCGACTTCGCGCGCCGCCAGACCGAAATGCGGGACAACATGGACTGCGTCGTCGAACGCTTTCTGCCCGCCCTGGAGGGCGTCGTCCCGGACGCCCGGCGCCGGCGCCGCGTCCGGCGGCTCGCGCGGCTCGGCGTCGAAACGGACATGTTCCTGGCGGCCGCCGGCGCCGGCGCGCCGCTTCCGTGGCGCGCCTTTTTCGCGGCCGCGTTCCGCTGCACGCCGGCAGACTGGGTCCGCTACGCGGGCGTTTCGGCCGTCGTGCCGCGCGCCGCCGCCCGAATCCGGGCCGGATTTCTGTCGGGCCGGTTTCGCCGGAGGCGCGGAGCATGACGGAACGCCGGCCGTTTCTCCGCGCCGCCGTTCCGGCGCTCGCGCTCCTCGCGGCCGCGGCGGCCGTTTCCGCGGTTCTCGCCGCCGTCCCCCTCGCCGGCACGGCCGTGCTCCCGGGCGGGGCGGTCGTCCGCGGGTGGTGCGCCCGGTCCGTCCGCGTCCTTTTTCCCGCGCTGGCCATCGCCTCTCTCGCGGCTTCCGCCGCCGCGGCCCGGTTCGCCGGCCGGCGGCTCGCGCCGTCCCGCCTCGCCGCGCTGCGGCACGCGGCGTGGCTGCCGGCCCTGCTGGTCTGGATGCACGCGTCGGCCTTGTTCGGCCGCGTCCTCGCCGGACTCGTCCTGCCTCTCGGCGGAACGCTGCTGGCCGCGGCGGTCCTGCGCGACGCCGTCTTTTCCGGGAAGGAGGGGGGCGCCGCGCCGGCGCGCGGCCGCCGTCCGACCCTGCGCGCATGGCTTTTCTTCGCGGCGACGGCCGTCTTCCTGTTTCTCTTCCGGGAAGGCGTCGTCGTCCGGTCCGGTTTCGACGGCGGCGGGGACGCGAAGCACTACCGCGTCCAGGCCGAAAACCTGGTCCGGACCGGATCGCTCGACCTGACGGACCGGGCGGACGAACTCTTCCGGCGGGCCCGCGAGGCCGGACTCGCCGTTTCCCGGGAAAACTTTCTCGTCCGCTCCCACCTGAAGCAAAACGACCGGGGCCGGGTTTACAGCTACCATTCGTTCGGGCTGCCGCTGCTCGTCTGGCCGGCGTGGCTCCTGTTCGGCGCGGCCGGAGACGCGCTGTTGCGGATTCTGGTCGGAGCGCTCGCCCTCGCCGGCCTTCGTGCGGCCTGCCTGGCCCATGGCGCGTCGCGCCGCGCGGCTGATTCGGTCGCCGCGCTCACGGGCCTGTCCTGCGTCTGGGCCTGGACGGCGCTTTCGTTCCTTCCTGAAATGCTCGGCTTCGGTTTGTGCGCGTGGGCGTTCTGGGCCGTCGCCGCGCAGCGGGACGCCGGGCGGCGCGCCGCCGCGACGCTCGTCGCGGCCGTCGCCTGCGCATATCTGCCCGTGGCGCACGTCCGCTTCGCGGCGACCGCCGCGCCGCTCGCGCTCTTTTTCGGAATCGAAGGACTCCTCGTTCCGGACGAGCCGTTCTGGCGGCGGAAGGTTCCCCGGCTCGCCGTCTTTTCGCTTGTCTGTTTCGCGGGATGGCTCGCGTTGCGGGCGGTCCACGGGGATTTTTTCTCCGGAACGGCTTCCTACGCCTACGCCTCCATCGCCGGCCGCGATCCGTCCGTCATGTGGGCGATGTTCGCCGACCGTCGGGGCGTCGCGTCCGTCGCGCCGGTCGCGTTCCCGTGCGTCGCGGCCGCCGTCGCGGCCGCCGCGCGGGGCGGAGGAACCGGTCGCCGCGCCGGCGAAGCGCTCGTCGCGGCCGCCTTCGTCCTGTATTGCTGCTGTTCGACGGAAGCCGCGCTCGTCGGCGCGACGTTCAACGGCCGCTATTTCTACCCGGTCCTGCCCGTTCTCCTGCCGTTCCTCGCGTTGGCGCTCGACCGGGCGGACCGCGCGGGACGCCTATGGATCCTGTTCCTGCTGCTGCTGCCCGTTTTCTACTTTTTCGTCGTGTCCCCCTTTCTCCCGCCCGCCGCGTTGATCCGTTCGCCCGCGCCCGTCCGCTCGTTCGCCGCGTTCCAGACGTTCTGGGAGCCGTTCGCTTCGTTCCGCGAAACCGGAAACGCCGCGACCCGGCGCGCGGGCTCCCTCTTCGCGGCCGCCCTGTTCGCGCTTTCGTTCCTGGCCTGTTTCCGCGCGCGGCCCCGTCTGCGCGCGGCGGCCGCCGCCGCGCTCCTCGTCCTGGCGTTCGGGGCCGGCCGGTTCGTCGACCGCGGCGACCCGCCGTTCCGCGCCGGACCGTTCGCCGTTCTCGGCGGCGACCGGCGTTTCCGCGACTTCGAACTCCTTTCCGGTTCGGTGGAAGGCTTTTTCGAAGCGTTCCGGAGTGGCCTCTCCGGCCGGCCGGCCATGCGCCTGGCGGACGGGCCGGCCGTCGACCCGGCCCTCTACGACCGCTCGCAGGCGCCCGCCGACGTCCCGCAAAACGACTGGGCCGGACGGGACCTGCGCTGGGCCAAGGTCCGTTTCCGCGTCGTCGGCACGGACGGGCGTCCCGGCGTTGTCGCCTGCCACGCGAAAGGCCGCGTCCTGCGCGGGACGGCGCTGCTCTCCCCGACCGTGCCGGACGCGGCGCCGTTCGGCGAGACGCGGCTCCCCGAAGGGCCGTTCGAGGTCGTGTTCCGGATTCCCGTCGAACGCGGCAACGGCGGCGTCAATCTCCTCCTCGCCCTCGACGGGAACGAAGGCGAGGCGATCGTGGACGAGTTCGACGTCGTCCCCTGTCCGCCCGGCATCCACGCCGCCCTCGGCCCGTTCCCCGCCGCCGCGAGAGTCTTCGACTCCGAAAAATCCGCCACTACCCGCGCGGGTGGAAGGCCTTGACGACGGAGGCGAGGCGCTCCGCGTCCACGTGCGTGTAGATCTGCGTGGTCCCGATGTCGGCGTGGCCGAGCATTTCCTGGATGGCGCGCACCGGCGCCTCCCGCGAGAGCAGGTGCGTGGCGAACGAGTGCCGCAGCCAGTGCGGGGAGACGTCCGGCGGCAGGCCCGCTTCCGCCGCGCGCGCCTTGACGATGTTCCACACGCTCTGGCGCGAGAGGCCGCGCCCCCCGCGCCCGAGAAAGAGCCGCGGCTCGCCCGGCGCCGGCTTGAACGCCGGCCGCGCGTCCGCCAGGTAGGCCCGCAGCGCCTCTTCCGCCTTCGACCCGAGCGGGACGAGCCGGACCTTGGAGCCCTTGCCCAGCACGCGCACGAGCGCGTCCTCGAAGCGCACCGCGTCCAGCGGCAGGTTCGCCAGCTCGCTCGCGCGCAGGCCGCAGCCGTAGAGCAGTTCGAGCACGGCGCGGTCGCGCAGCGCCTCTTTTCCGTCGCCCGCCGCCGGCGCGAAAAAACGCTCGACCGCCTCTTCCGGCAGCGCGTGCGGCAGGATGCGGGAGCGGCGGGGCTGCGCCACGGACGCGGCCGGATCGGCGTCGATCCGGCCTTCGGCGCGGAGCCAGGCGAAAAAGCCCTTGACCGCGACGAGCCGCCGCGCGCGCGTCGTCTCCGCAAGGCCGTCCGCGCGGCACTTCGCCAGGAAGCGCACGACGTCCGGCCCGCGCACCGCGCGCCAGTCCGGCTCCCCGCCGTCCGGCCGCAGGAACGCGGCCAGCGCGGCGACGTCGCCCGCGTAGGCCTCGCGCGTCCGCGCCGAGAGCCCGCGCTCGTAGGCCAGAAACCCGAGAAAGCCGCGGACCGCCGGACTTCCGGCCGCATTCGCCTTACCACCTTCCGTCTTGCCGCCCGTCAATCCCGTGTCCACCAACCACCAACACTAATCACTGACAACTGACCACTAACCACTAACCACTAAATCTCGTTCACGTCGATGCCGAAGAGCTCGAGCAGGCGCGTGAGTTCGTCGTTGTCGGCGAAATCGATCTCCACGCGTCCGCGGCCGTGGCGGCCGTTGGCGAAGGTGACGGACGGGACGAGCCGCACGCGCGTCCCGAACCGGGCGTGCAGCCGCGCGAGCAGGTCCTTGAGCGCGGCCGGCTCGATGTCGGGCGCCGGCGCGCGGCGCGGTTTGGCGGCCGCGGCGCGGCGGCGCTCGACGAGCCGCTCCAGCGCGCGCACCGTGAGCCCGGCTTCGAGCGCTTCGCGCGCGAGGGCGACGCGTTCCTTTTCGCCCGTCACGCCCAGGAGCACCTTGGCGTGGCCGGTGGAGAGAAGGCGCGCGCCGACGAGCTGCTTCACCTCGTCCGGCAGGTCGAGCAGGCGCAGCGCGTTGGCGACGGAGGGACGCGCCTTGCCCACGCGGTCGGCGATTTCCTCCTGCGTGAGCGAGAACTTGTCCGCGAGCGCCTTGTAGCCCTCGGCCTCCTCGATCGCGTTGAGGTCTTCGCGCTGGAGGTTCTCCACGAGCGCGAGCTCGGCGGCGTCGCGGTCCACCGCGTCGATCACGATGACGGGGACCTTGTCGAGCCCGGCCAGCTGCGCGGCGCGCAGGCGGCGCTCGCCGCCCACCAGCTCGAAAAGGCCGCCGGCGGCCTTGCGGCAGACGAGCGGCTGGATGATGCCGTGGACCTTGATCGACTCGGCCAGCTCGCGCAGCGCGTCCGGGTCGAACTCCTGGCGCGGCTGCCAGGGGCTCGGCGTCACGAGCCGGACGGGCACGTCGGACACGGCCCTGGAAACCGCGGCGGCGGGCGCCGCGGGCGCCGGCGGCGGCGGCACGGCCGCCACGCCGCGCGTCTGTTCGCGGGAAATGAGCGCGTCCAGGCCGCGCCCGAGCCCGCCGGTCTTCGCCGGCTTCTTCGCGGACTGCGTCAGTTTGACTGTGGGGGATTTCTTTTTCACGGCTACAGGATCCGGAACGACTTGACATACCAGTTGTGGAAGAAGACGGGGTTTCCGTCCTTGTCTTCGAGCGGAGCGCCGTCGGGATACCGGGCGTATTCCGGATCGCGGAACAGCTCGACGACCGCGTGCGTCGTGGCCAGCGTCGTGCCTTCGCCGTCTTCCGCCGTTTCCTCGCCGTAGCGCGGCGTGTAGGCGTCCGCACGGATGATCACGAGAAACGTCTGGCCGCGCGTCGTGAAGGCGTTGGACGAGTTGGCGATGAACGCCTCGCGGTCCGCGTCGACCAGTTCCGTCTGGAGCGTCGAATACGCGCTGTCGGCGAGTTGGTCGACGACAGCCTTGAGGATGGGATTGACGCCGCCGTCCTCGGCGGCGCCGAGATCGGAAAGCCGGTTTTTCACGCGCGCCGTGGCGCCGCCGGCGTGCGTCCAGCGTTCCGTCGTCCGGCCCGCCTCGTTCGTCGTCGTGACCTTGACCGGGAACGAACTCCGGTTGTCGATGTCGGTCCCCGCCCCGAAAACGACGGCCGAAGCGATCTCGCTCGCGACGGAGGCCGGCATGGCCCGCTTGTCGTCGGTCATGGTGGCGCTGTGGTAGTCGGACCAGAGGCACGACCCGGTCAACGCCGCCGCGATCGGATACGGGTTCCGGATTTCGACGCCGTCGTAGGCCGCCGGCGCGACCCGGTTCGGCGTCTTTCCGTTGCCGGGCCAGACCCAGTGGACGAGCCTGGGCGTGTTGAGATTCACGCGGCCCGTGTTGACGCCGGAGAAAAGCTCCTTTGCGTTGTTCTGGTCCGACAGGGACCCGTCGCTTTCGTAGTCGTCCGCGGTCGGAAACCGGTCTTCGCCCGTCGTGAAATAGTCCAGCACGCGGTGGATGTCGGCGCGCTTCGTCCCGAAGCGGTAGGCGCGGGCGGTGGCGAGCGTTTCGTAGGGGCCGACCATCACGTCGCCGAGTTGGCCGACCGATTCGAACGGCGCGTTCTGGATGTGCGTGTAGAGGCCGGCGATGACGCGGGGGGTCGAAATCTTGCCGGACTTGAGCATGCAGAAGGGGCCGCCGTCCTCGTAGAGGCAGCTCGCGCCGGCGCCCGATCCCTGCAGGTGGCCGCTTGCCTTGTAGGCGTGGAGGTTGTCCGGGAGCGTCTGGGCGCCGGGAGCCATCCAGGAGAGGCAAAGCGAAAAGCCCGAGCCGGGATCGAAGACGCCGTCCGTCTGCGCGACGTTCCAGAGCGCCTTGGCGTATTCGTCTTCCGAGCCGATCCCTTCCGTAAGCTGGTCTTCGTTGCTCCCGATGAGGGACGTCCCGCCGATGACGTGGGCTTCGTATTTCTGGCGGATGGTCTTGAAAACCGCCCTGAGCCCCGAATCCTTCGAAGATCTTTCCCGTTCCGAGACGAGTGCGTCGTTGATCCAGAATCCGTTGACCGACGGCTCTTCCCACTGGATGCCGGACGACGAATACAGCGAAGAGGTGTCGAACGCGAACGCCGGTTCGAGACACACGGCCCAACCCGGCGCGTATTCCCGGTCCCACGGTTCCGTTTCCGAATCCTTCTCGCCCTCGAACGGCGAATTGGCGCCGTGGTAGACGGCCGCGTCCGCGCGCAACCAGTAGGTTCCGTTGTTGTCGTCGAGCATCGGCGCCGGGACCTGCTGGACCGTTTTGCCGCTCTTGACGTGCTTGATCTTCACGCGGAACCGGAACGGGATGCGGAGATCATCGGAACCGCCTTCCGCGTCCGTGAGCGGAAAGTAGGTGTAGTCTCCGTGGTGGATGCCTCCCACGATGTCCGGATCGCCCATGATTTCTCCGGTTCCCTGGTTGTATTCGTCGTCGGGATCGCCGGTGTCGGGATAGGCGGACGCGTAAAGTTTGACTTCGAAGGGAATTTCCCGGTCCGCGGAAAACATCTTGTTCCCGTTGTTCGAATCGGAAACCGAGCCCGAACCGTCATCCACGCTGACGTCGATCACGTCGTCTCCGCCGAGCTCGAGCTCGAGGTCGTCGACGGACCACGTGCGCTTGCGGCCTTGGAAGGCGTATTCGTCGTCCGGATCGGGAACTCCGACCAGTTGTTCGAGCAGATTGCCTCTCACGGCGGCGCCCTGGACCGACGCGACGGAGTTGGCCGGCGTGGAAAGAAGCATGGCGCAATCGACGGACATCTTGTAGGCGTCGGTCCGGTTGTTCCCCGATTTTGCGAGGTTCCGGAGCCCGGCCACCGCACCGACGTGGAAGGCGCCCGTGACGCGGACGTAGCTGTTCGACCCGAGCCCTTCGTGCCAGTCGCCCGACGCCGGCGGATCGACCGTCATGTAGGCGTAGACGCGGTTGAGCTGGGGCACGGATTCGGTGCACGGGAAGTTGAGCGGGCCTGTGTCGCCGCGGCGGTTGGCGGAGGAAACCGACAGCGTGTCCGAAATCGTTTTCGTGTCCGAATCGCCGGTGGCGGAGACGACGGACGCC
>JAFTHC010000257.1 GCA_017457625.1 Kiritimatiellia bacterium | reverse complement strand
GACCCGACGGTCCTCTACGAGGACGGCGTCTGGTATCTCTACCCCTCCTGCGGAATGATGTGGTGGAGCGAGGACCTCGTGACGTGGAAGCACAAGCGGCTCGACACCTACGACGTCGGCTACGCGCCGACGGTCGTGAAGCACCGCGGCCGCTGGTGGATGCTCGCGTGCCGGTCGGATCTCTACGTCGCGGACTCGCCCTTCGGCCCGTTCGGGAAGGTCGGAGCGCTGCGCGCGCCGGACGGCTCGGAGGTCCGCGGCGACGACCCGATGCTCTTCTCCGACGACGACGGCCGCCTCTACCTCTACTTCGGCAGCGGCGGCGCGATCCGCGGCGTCGAGCTCGACGCCGCCGACCCGACGCGCCTCCTCTCCGACCCCGCCCTCCGCGTCCGCCTCCGCATCGTCTCGCATCCCGCCGGCATCGCCCCCGGCGTGATCGACTTCACCGTCTTCGGCCGCCCGCCCGTCCCGGCGGTCCCGGCGCCATGAAACGCTACCGAGCCCCGCTTTCGCCCGCCGACCTGGCGGAACTGGGCGCCATGTTCCACGCGGGCGGCGTGGTTCTCGTGCCCACCGACACGGTCTACGGCGTCGCCGCCGCTCCCGGGAACGCGGCCGCGCTCGCGCGCATCGTGGCGGCCAAGGGGCGGGATCCCTCCAAGCCCTGCCAGCTGCTGGCCGCCTCGCCCGAGTCCGTCGCCGCGGCCGGCATTCCCCTCCCGCCCCGCGCCGCCGCCCTCGCCCGCGCGTTCTGGCCGGGCGCGCTGACGCTCGTTCTCGACCTGCCGCAGGGCGGCACCGAGGGCGTCCGCGTCCCCGACCATCCCGTCGCGCGCGCTCTCTGCGAAGCCGCCGGCGGCGCGCTGCGCTGCACGAGCGCGAACCGAAGCGGCGAGCCGCCGGCCCGCACCGCCGCCGAGGCGGAGGCCGCGCTGCCGGAGGCCGACGCGGTCGTCGACGCCGGGCCCGCGCAGGGCGGCGTCGCGAGCTCCGTCGCCAAAGTCGCGCCGGACGGCTCGCTCGTCCTGTTCCGCGAGGGCGCCCTCCCCCGCCCCGCGCTGGAGGCCGCGCTCGCATCCGCCGGAGGCCCCCGCTCCCGGTGGATCTGGCTCGATCCCGCACGCCACCCGGACCTGCAGTTCTGCGAGGCGCGCCGCATCGCCGGCCGCCCCCGGCCGGAGGGGCAGCGCGGCCACGCGGTCGTGCAGTTCCGCTCGCGCGTCGAGCTCCCCGCCGGCGCCGGGCCCGTGCGCCTGCGCGTAAGCGCCGACACGGTCTACCGCTTGCGCGTGAACGGCGCGGAGGTCGCCGCCGGGCCCTCGCCCGCCGCCGGGGACTGGGCGCCGCTGCCCCGCCCGGCCGGGTTCTTCGCCGACGCGCTCGAGGTCCCCGCCGCCCCGGTGCTCGAGATCCTCGCCACGGTGCGGCTCGGCGAGGCGCGCCTGTGCGAGACGTCCGCCGGGCGCGGCGGATTCCGGCTCGACGGCGAGGCGGCGCTCCCCGACGGCTCCGCGCTGCGGTTCGGCACGGACGAGGCCGCCTGGCGCGTCCGGCTCCTTCCCGCCTGGCGCGGACCGTCGGACTACGACGGTTCGCTCGCCCCCGGCCCGTGGGAGGCGCCCGCCGCCGTGCCGGACGTGTGGTGCGAAGAAACCGCGCCGATCCCCGTCCGCGAGACGGCGGACCTGCCGCCCGCCGCCGGCGGCGAGCTCGCCGTCCCGCCCGGCGGCGAAGCCCGCGGCGCGGCGGAGTGGGACCGCATCCACGCCGGCTACGTGCGACTGCGCGCCGACGGCCCCTGCGAGATCGAAGCGTGCCCGTTCGAGACCGATCCCGCCGCGCCGCACGCCCGCGAGAGCGTCCGGCTCGTCGGGGCGGAGGACGAGTTCGTCTCGGACCTGCATTCCGTCGGCGGCGTCGCGCTGCACGTCCGCAACGCGGACCCCGCGCGCCCCGTCCGCGTCCGGGTCGGGCTGACGGCGACGCGCTTCCCGGTCGACCCGTCGCGGGCCGGCTCGTTCCGGTGCTCCGACGAAGGGCTGAACCGCGTCTGGGATCTGTGCCGGCACACGCTTTCGATCTGCCGCCAGAACCTGCACCTGGACAGCCCGAAGCACCAGGAGATGCTGGCCTGCGCGGGCGACTACCACGTCGAGACGCTCATGACGGCGGCCTGCTTCGGAGACCTGCGGCTCGCGGCGCTGGACGCGCGCCGCGTCGCGGGCCTCCTCGAAGCCGCGGACGGGCGGCTCTTCCACACGACCTACGGCCTCGTCTGGGTCCTGTGGCTGCGCGACCTGTTCCGGCTCACGGGAGACCTCGGGCTCGTGCGGGACTGCCGGCCCGCGCTCGAGCGGCTGCTCCGCCGCTTCCGCGGCTACCTCGGCGCCGGCGGCATCGTCGAGAACCCTCCCGACTGGATGTTCGTCGACTGGCTCGTCGTCGACGGGCACTCGCTGCACCATCCGCCCCGCGCGCTCGGGCAGACGGCCATGAACGCCTGGCTGTGCGGCGCGCTCGACGCCGCCGCGGACCTCCTCGCCGCCCTCGGGGACGCCGCCGGCTCCGCCGCGCTGCGCGGGGAAGCCGCGGCCCTCCGCGCCGCCGCCCGGGCGGCGCTCTTCGACCCGGCCTCCGGCCTCTGGCTCGACGGGCTAGGCACGCCCGACCCCGGCTCGCCGCCCTGGCGCCCCGCCAACCCGGCCGGACTCCGCCGCCACGGCCCCCACGCGAGCATCCTCGCCGCGCTCTTCGGCCTGAGCGAGGGCGACGAGGCGCGCGCCGTCCTGCGGCGGGCGCTGGACGGCACCCTCGGCGACATCCAGCCCTGGTTTGCGCACTGGGCGCTCGAAGCGGCCGCGCGGCTCGGTCTGTTCGCCGAGCTCGGCATGCCGCTGCTGCGCCGGTGGATCCCGCTCGCCGACGCCTGTCCGAAAGGCCTCGCGGAAGGCTGGACCGCACCCGAGCCGGGCTACGCCTTCGACCACTCCCACGCCTGGGGCGGCACCCCGGCCTGGCAGCTTCCCGTGCGCCTGCTCGGCCTTCGGATCGAGCAGCCGGGCATGCGGCGCCTCTCCCTCGCCCCGGACCTCTTCGGACTCGAGCGGGCCGACATCGACTTCCCGACGCCCCTCGGCCTTCTCCGCGTCCGCCTCCGGTCCGGCCGGCCTCCGCGCATCGCCGCCCCCGCCGGACTCCGCGTGCACCTCCGGACCGGCCAGCCTCCGCGCATCGACACCCACGCCTGACTCTGCGTCGACATCGTGCGGCAGATCACGATTCCCCGGCGCATGCTTCCGCAGACTTGTCCTGTTTATACTTTTCGCGAAGTCTATAAGAATTAGAAGCTCGTCGTTTATGCAATGTATTCTGGATGTTTACACTGTTAGCGAGAGCCCTTGCCAACTCTCGTTATACTTTTCGCGAAATGTATCTTGCTTTCAAATCGTGGTTGCGGTAGAATGCGGCGACATGGAACGCGAATCGGAAAACGGTCTCCGGCCGACCTTGTGGCGGACGGCGCGGGCGCTTGCCAATGCGGAACGGCTGGCTCTGCTCCGGGCGGCGGTCGTGTCGGGCGGAACGACCGATGTCGCCCGACTTGCGGAGGCCGCCGGTCTGGCGCGGTCCACCGCAAGCGGCTATCTCCGCATGCTCAACGCCCGCGGCCTGCTCGCCGTGGACCGCCGGGACGGCCGCGTCTTCTACGGCCCGGGAACCGACCGCTCGCTGCCTGTCGCGGCCGCCGTCCAGCAGTCGTTCGTCCGCTACGTCCGGAAGCCGGACCTCCCGCGCGACTGGATCGAACGGACGCTGCCGTCCATCCGCGCGTTTTCGCACTTCCGCCGCCTCGCCCTGCTCGAGGACCTCGTCCGCAACCCCGGTCTCCCGCAGCAGGATCTCGCCGCCCGCTCCCGCCTCTGCGCCCCCGTCTTCGCCCTCCATTTCGGCACGCTCCTGCGCTCCGGCTTCGTCCGCGCCGAGCCGGACGGCTCCGTTTCGCTCCTCCGCCCCCCTCCGCCGTTCGCGACCATACTCCTCGCCACCCTCCGGAAAGGCCTCGACAGCCCCTCTCCGGCCGCATGAGCCCGAATCCGCCGACAGCCCCCG
>JAFTHC010000256.1 GCA_017457625.1 Kiritimatiellia bacterium | reverse complement strand
TCCTCGTCGCGGAAGCACGGCGCGATCTGGAAGTAGCGGTCGAAGCCGGCGACCATCAGCAGCTGCTTGTAGATCTGCGGCGCCTGCGGCAGCGCGTAGAACTCGCCCGGATGGATGCGGCTCGGGACGAGGAAGTCGCGCGCGCCCTCGGGGGAGGAGGACGTGAGGATCGGCGTCTGGTATTCGCGGAAGCCGAGGTCCTCCATGCGGCGGCGCAGGAAGGAGATTACCTTCGAGCGCAGCACGATGTTGGCGTGCAGCGACTCGCGGCGCAGGTCGAGGTAGCGGTACTTGAGGCGCAGGTCCTCGCCGGCCGTGTCGTTGCCGTCGCCGCCGAGGTAGATCGGCGTCTGCTCCGCGGCGCTCTCGACGACGAACTCGTCCGCGACGAGCTCGACCGCGCCCGTGTCGATGTCGGGGTTGATCTCGCTCTGCCCGCGCGCGACGACCTGGCCGGTCACCGTGACGACGCTCTCCAGCCGCAGGTCCGTCGCCTCCTGGAAGAAGGGGCGGCTCGGGTGGACGACGACCTGCGTGCGGCCGTAGTGGTCGCGCAGGTCGAGGAAGAGGATGCCGCCGTGGTCGCGCTTGTGGTAGACCCAGCCGGAGAGGCGGGCGGTCTTGCCCGCGTCCTCGACGCGGAGCTCGTTGCAGGTGTGGGTGCGGTAGGGGTGCATGGCAAGTTCGCAGGTTCCAAAGACGATTGGCGTTGCGATGGCGCGGAAGGATACCGCTTTCGCGCGCGGAAAGCAAGACCGCGCGGAGCACGGGCTTGGCAGAGGGCATGCCTTTTGCGGGCGGCTGAGGCCGTGCGGCGGGGCGCGGTCAGGCTGCGGCGCGCGCCCGGCGGGGCAGCGCGATCGCGACGAGGACGGCGACGAGCAGGAGGGCCTGGTAGTAGAGGCGGCCGATGAGCGGGAACGCGCCCACCGTCACGCCGGCGCCGCCCGCGAGCGCGACCGCCATCAGCAGCTGCGCGCCGTAGGGGATGACGCCCTGCAGGATGCACGAGCCGGTGTCGAGCACGCTCGCCACGCGCTCGGGCTTCGCGCCGAAGCGGTCCGCGAGCGACTTGGCGACGGGCCCCGCGACGATGATCGCGACGGTGTTGTTGGCCGTGAAGAGGTTCACCGCGAAGACGAGCAGCAGCACGCCCAGCTCGCAGCCGCGCACGCCGCGGACGGCCGCGCCGATCTTCCGCATGAGCCAGTCGATGCCGCCGTTGTTGCGGATCATGCCGAGCAGGCCGCCGGCGAGCAGCGCCACGATGAGCGTCTCGCTCATGCCGAGCGTGCCCTGGCCGACGAGGTCGAGAGCGCCCCAGAAGTCGGTCCGCTTGAACGCGATTCCCAGCACGGCGGAGAGGAGAGTGCCTCCGAAGAGCAGGGCCATGACGTTCATGCCCAGGAGGGCGAGCAGCAGCACGAGCGCGTAGGGCGTCACGAGGACGCACTCGCGCCAGCCCACGGCGGGGCCGGCGAGCTCGGCGGTGCCGCGTCCGAGCGCGGCGTAGAGCAGCAGCGCGGCGAGCGCGGCCGGCAGCGCGATGCGGAGGTTGGCGAGGAACTTGGCGCGCATCTCGATGCCCTGCGTGCGCGTCGCGGCGATCGTCGTGTCGGAGATGAGCGAGAGGTTGTCGCCGAACATCGCGCCGCCGACGACCGCGCCGACCATCAGGGCCGGGTCGACGCCCAGCGGCTTGACGAGCCCCGCGGCGATCGGGACGAGCGCCGCGATCGTGCCGCAGCTCGTGCCGATGGCGAGGGAGACGAGGGAGGAGACGAGGAACATGCCCGCGAGCATGAAGCGCGCGGGGACGACCGCCTGCGCGATGGCGACCGCGGCGTCCACGGCGCCGGAGCCCTTCGCGATCGTCGCGAAGGAGCCGGCGAGGATGAACACCATGCACATGATCATGATGTTCGGCTCGCCCATCGAGGCGGCGTAGACGTCGATCTTCTTCTCGAGCGAATGCGGGCGGCCGAGGAAGAGCGCCGCCGCGGAGGCGACGACGAACGCGATCGGCATCGGGACCCGGTAGAAGTCGCCCGCCTGCAGCGAAAGGCCGAGGTAGAAGGCGACGAATACGAGGAACGGCAGCAGCGCGCGGCCGTTGGGCTTGCAGGCGGGGGCTTCAGTGTTCATGGGGGCGGGATTATCGCACGGACGCCCCCGCAAGGCAACCCCGGGCGCGGCGCGGCGCGCGGAGGGGCTACTTGCCCTCGTAGACCAGGAGCGTCCGGACCGGGCGGCCGGCGAGGGTCGTCTCGCGGGCGCGGAAGCCGGCCAGCTCGACCACGAAGAGGATCTGGGCGACGACGCCGCCGAGCCGCTCGACGAGCTTGCACGCGGCGGCCATCGTCCCGCCCGTGGCGAGAAGGTCGTCCACCAAGACCACGCGCTGGCCGGGCTTCACGGCGTCTTCGTGGATCTCGATCGTCGCTTCGCCGTATTCCAGCGCGTAGGTCTGCGAGACGGTCTTGCGCGGGAGCTTGCCCTTCTTGCGGACGGGGACGAACGGCTTGTGGAAGCGATCCGAAAGCGGCGCGCCGAAGATGAAGCCGCGGCTCTCGACGCCCGCGACGAGGTCGAACTCCACGCCGACGAGCGCGTCCGCCAGGTCCGCGCAGCACAGGCCGAAACCGGCGCCGGAGTCGAGGATGCCGGTGATGTCGCGGAAGAGGACGCCCGGCGCCGGGAAGTCCGGGATTTCGTAGATGTAGTCGCGAAGCGATTTCATTTGCGGACGTAGCCCTCCAGGCGCCGCAGCTTCACGCCGGCCTCGGCGAGGACGGCCTTGGTCTGCTCTGTGACGGAATACTCCTCGTCGTAGACCACTTCGCGGATGCCCGCGTTGATTATCATCTTGGCGCACATGAGGCAGGGCGAAAGCGTGACGTAGATCGTGGCGTCCTTCGTGCTGATGCCGTGGTAGGCGGCCTGCGTGATGGAGTTCTCCTCGGCGTGCGAGCAGATGCACTCGCCCAGCCCGGAGCCGGACGGCGCGTCGGAGGCGCAGCGGGCGCACCCGCCGTCGCAGCAGTTGCGGACGCCGCGGGGCGTGCCGTTGTAGCCGGTGGAGATGATGCGGCGGTCCTTCACGATCACGGCGGCGACCTGGCGGCGCGAGCAGTTGCTGCGCGTCTTCACGACGTGCGCGATGTCCATGAAGTAGGCGTCCCAGCCGGGACGTTCGCGCGGGGCGGTCACGGCTGGACCCTCTTGACGGACAGGATGACGACGGGCGTCTTCGGGACGTTCTCGTAGTAGCCGGCGCGGCCGGTCGGCACGGCGGCGATCCTGTCGAGCACGTCGTAGCCGTCCACGAGCTTGCCGAACACGGCGTAGCCCCACCCCTGCGCGGTCGGCGCGGAGAAGTCGAGGAAGGCGTTGTCCTGGTGGTTCACGAAGAACTGGCACGTAGCGGAGTCCACGACGGACGTGCGCGCCATCGCGAGCGTGCCGCGTTCGTTCGAAAGGCCGTTGCGCGCCTCGTTTTTGATCGGGGCCTTCGTCTTCTTCTGCTCCATCCCTGGCGTGAAGCCGCCGCCCTGGACCATGAAGCCGGGGATGACGCGGTGGAAGACCGTGCCGTCGTAGAAGCCCTCGTCGGCGTAGGCGAGGAAGTTCGCGACCGTGGCGGGGGCCTTGTCGGCGTAGAGTTCGGCTTTCATCGTGCCGAGGGAGGTTTCGATGGCGACGAGCGTGTTCATTTTTTCGTGTGGCGGGGTGCGCGGATGGATGGGCCGGATGATAGGAAAAGGACGCCCGCAAGTCAACCGCCGCGGCGGAGAAAACGCGCGGGGAGCGCGAACGCGCCGGCGAGCGCGCCCGCGGCGTCGAGCGCGGCGTCCGACACGGTGCAGGAGCGGCCCACCCACGGCGCGGCCTGGAGCAGTTCGAGCGCGGCGCCGAGGCAGGCGAGCGCGAGCGCGGCCGCGAGGCGGCCCGCGCGCGCGGCCGCCCCGCGCCGGACGAACGCCGCGCACGCGAACGCGCCGAGCGCGGCGTGGAGCGCGAAGTGCGCCGCCGAGTCCCACGACTGCACCTGCGGCGAATACATCGCGTCGACCGTGCCGCGGGGCTGCAGCGAGAGCGCCAGGTCGGCGGCGAGCAGCGCCCAGAAGGCGCACGCGGCGGGGGAAAGCGACCGTTTCACGGCGGGCCAGTCTACCACACGCCGCGCGCGCGCCGCAAGTATTCGGTCAGGAATCGGGGGGCGGCACCGTCGTCGCATGCGGCGGCGTCGCATGAGAAGCTGTTCCCGATCGCGGGGCCGCTCGGAGGCCGCGCGGAGCGGGCGGATTCGCGGGCGTCGCTCGCTCGGCGGGGTGAATCCCGCCGTCGCTCGCGCCGCCTCGCGACTCCATCCCGCCCGCGCGGCATCCTCGCTGTCCCCCCCGTGATCGGGAAC
>JAFTHC010000255.1 GCA_017457625.1 Kiritimatiellia bacterium | reverse complement strand
TCTCGCGCAGGCGTTCCGCGAAGCGCACGGGCTGCGCGACCCGCACCCCGCCACGCTGCTGCTCGACGACGAGGGGCCGAAAGCGTTCCCGCAGCCGATGCGCGGGCGGCTGGAGGCCGCACGGCGCGAGGCCAAGGCGCTGCTCGAATCGGACGCCGGGCGGACGGTCGAGGATTTCCGCCAGGCGCTTGCGCGACGCGAATGGCGACGCACGGGGTAGCCGCCGGCTAGTCGGAGAGCCCGGGAGCCGGCGCGGCCGGAAGCACGGGAGCCGAACGGAAAGGGCGGCCCGAAGCGGGGCGGAGCGCGAAACTTTTATTACGGACGAAGAGTTTGAAATAAATGCAAGAAACGGAACTGTCGGAAGCGAGGAAAATGAACGGAACTGTCGAAAGCAAGGAAATGGAACGGAACTGTCGAAAGCAAGGAAATGGAACGGAACTGTCGGAAGCGAGGAAAATGAACGGAACTGTCGAAAGCAAGGAAATGGAACGGAACTGTCGGAAGCAAGGAAAATGAACGGAGGTGCCGAAAACATGGATGACGAAAACATCGAACTCGAGATCGAGCGGATCGCGTTCCGCGGGGCGGGCGTGGCGCACGCGGGGCCGGTGGTGTGCTTCGTGCCGGGGACGTGCCCGGGGGAACGCGTCCGCGCGAGGGTCGTCCGGCGCCGGAAAAACTTCTGGGAGGCCCGCGTCGAGAAGGTGCTCGAGGCTTCGCCCGACCGCCTGCCGGCACCGGACTGCCGCGTGTTCACGCCCGACGGCGAAGTGCAGACTCCCGGTTGCGTCTACGACCACGCGACGCACGAGGCGGAGCTGCGCTGGAAGGGCGGGCAGCTGCGCGATTTCCTCGTGCGGCAGGCGCGGATCGCGGAGCCCTTCCTCGAGCCCGCCGTCGCGTCCCCGCGTCACCTGAACTACCGCAACAAGGCCGTGATGCACGTCGCGCGCGACGCCCGGGGGCGGCGCGTCCTCGGCTACGTGGGCGACGACAACGCGACGGTCCTCGACCAGCCGCGTTGCCCGCTTTCGCTCGATCCGATCAACGACGCGCTGGCCGAAATCCGCGCGGACGGGGCGTTTTGGCGCTTTGCGCGCCCAGGTTCGCGCCTCGCGCTGCGGCACACGACCCGCGACGGCGTCTCGGTCTCGGTGCGTCTCCCGGACGGGCGTTTCGAACCGGCCGATCCGCCGCCGCTCACGGAAACCGTGCCCGTCGCCGGCGCGCTCGAGGTGCCGGCGCGGGGCTTCTTCCAGACGAATCCCGACGTCGGCGCGGCGCTCGTCGGGGCCGTCGCGGGCGAAATCCGCGCCGCCGCTCCCGCGCGTTTCCTCGACCTCTACTGCGGCGTCGGCGTGTTCGGGCTCGTCGCCGCGGCGCTCGGCGTGCCGCGCGTGGCGGGCGCGGAGAGCGGGCGCGACGCCGCGGCCGCCGCGCGGCGCAACGCCGGGCGCCTCGGTTTCGCGGACCGCGCTTCGTTCGCCTGCGCGGACGCTGCCCGCGCGCTGCCCGGACTGCTCGCGGGCGGTCCGGCGGCCGGCACGCTCGCGCTCGTCGACCCGCCGCGCGCGGGACTCGCGCCGGAGGCCGTCCGCGCGCTTCTGGCCGCACCGCCCGCGCGCCTGCTCTACGTGTCCTGTTCGCCGGACACGCTGGCGCGCGATCTCGCGCTCCTCTGCGCGCCCGGCGCCGGCGCGTTCCGGCTCGAGAAGGCGCGTCTCTTCGACATGTTCCCGCGCACGGCCCACTTCGAGACGCTGTGCGTCCTGTCCGCGGCCACGGCCTGAAGCGCCGCCGACGCGCGGAAAGAAAACTCTCCCGGTTGACATTCGCGGACGATCCGGGGATACTCCCCTCCGAACGACATGAAGATCACCGCCAAATCGCGCTACGCGCTCCGCATCCTGCTCGACATCGCGGCGAGCGGGAAGGACGGCCCCCGCACCATCAAGGAGATCGCCGCCTCCCAGGGCATCTCGGAGAAGTTCATCAGCCGCATCGCGGTGCCCCTGCGGCGCGCGGGCCTCGTGGCGACCGAGCGCGGCGCGAAGGGCGGGCTGAGCCTGGCGCGCTACCCGAAGAGGATCACGCTGCTGGACGTCGTGACGGCGACGGACGGCCCGCTTTCGCTCGTGCGCTGCCTCGCGCGGCCCGGGGCCTGCAAACGGCAGGGGCGCTGCGCGGCGGAGAAGGCGTGGGCGGGCGTGAACGACGCCCTCGCCGCGGCCCTTCGCCGCACGACGCTGGCGCAGGTCGTGGCCGACCAGCGCCGCCTCGCCCCGCCCGAGCCCGCGGAGCCCGACTACTGCATCTAGGCGCGGCCGCGCGGGCGAACCGGAACGGACCCGGAATCGTTTACCGTTCAAAATCCCTACCTCCATGGACACCATCTTCGAAACATTCCGTTCCGGCGGGCCGGTCATGTGGCCGATCCTCGGCCTGTCCGTCCTCGGTCTGGCGATTCTCGTCTGGAAAGCCCTCGAGTTCCGCGCCGGGCGGCGCGACCGCAAGGGCCTGGCGGTCGTCTCCACGATCATCACCGCCGAGCCGATGCTCGGCATCCTCGGCACCGTGACCGGGATCATGCGCACGTTCCGCGCGCTCGGCGAGGCGGACGGCGCCGCGAGCCCCATGGCGGCGACCGCCGGCATCGGCGAAGCGCTCGTCACGACCGCGGCGGGGCTCGTGGCCGCGCTGGTGCTGCTCTTCCCCTACAACGCGCTCGACGAGCGCGCGGAGGACTAGCCGTGCCGCGCCGCCGCCGGGGCGTGCGCCTGGAGATGACGGCCCTGATGGACGTCATGTTCCTCGTGCTCGTCTTTTTCATCTACTCGGTTTTCGACATGACGATGCACCGCGGCGTCAAGGTCGACCTGCCCGGCGCCAAGGGCGCCGAGGAGAAGGGCGACCGCGTCGTGGTGACGATCTTGCCGGACGATTCGCTGCAGCTCGACGGCGAGCCCCTCGCCCGGCCCGAACTGCTCGCCCGCGTCGCCGCCCTCGTCGCCGGCGCGGACGGCGCGGAGGAGCCGCCGGCGCTGATCGTGTCCGGCGACCGCGCGGCCTCGCTCGGCGCAGGCGTTTCGCTCCTGGCGGAACTCAAGGCCGCCGGCGTCGAGCGCGTGAGTTTCCAGGTGAGCGGCGCCCCGGAACCATGATCCGTTTCACCGCGGCCCTTCTCGTTTCGCTTGCCGTCCACGCGCTCCTCGCGGCGGCGCTCGCCGTTTATTTCGGCTGCATTCCGCTCCCGGACCTGCCGCGCCTCGACCTCTCCGCCGTCGAACTCTCCTTCGCCGAGGAGGAACGCGAAACCGCCGAAACGCCGCTCCCTCCGCCGCCGCCGCCGGAGCCCGAGCCTCCTACTCCGGAGCCGGAACCGGAGCCCGAGCCACCGCCGCCCGAGCCGGAACCGGAGTCCGAGCCCCCGCCGCCCGAACCCGAGCCTCCGCCTCCTCCGGAGCCCGAGCCGCCTCCTCCGGAGCCCGAGCCGCCTCCTCCGGAGCCCGAGCCTCTTCCACCACCTCCGGAGCCCGAGCCACCTCCGCCGGAACCCGAGCCGCCACCTCCGCCGGAACCCGAGCCGCCACCGCCGCCGGAGCCCGAGCCCGCGCCGAGGCAGGCGCGGATCGACGCGCCGCCGCGCCAGCTCAAGCCGATCCGGCCGGACTATCCGAAAGAAGCCCGGCAGCGCGGCGAAGAGGGGGACGTCGTGCTCGAACTTTCGATCGACGAGCGCGGGCGCGTGGCCGCGGCGGCCGTGGCGCTGTCGAGCGGGCATCCGGAGCTGGACGCCGCGGCGCTTCGCGCGGCCAAGAAGGCGCGTTTCGTCCCGGCCAAGTCCGGCTCGCGCCCCGTCGCCGCCGACGCGCGTCTCACGATCGAGTTCCGGCTGAAATAGCGGCGAACCGTTTTGCGGGCAGGAGCGTTTCCAGGAACAACCATGAAAAACAATCCTTCCTTCCTTCCGTTCGCCGCCGCGTTGTGCGCGGCCGCCGTGTCCGCCGGCGCCGCCGGCACCAACGAGGTCGCCGATTTGGGCACCGTCCTCGTCGAGGGCTCCGCGCTCTCGAAATACCGCCCGGAGACCGTCGCGTCCGGCACGTTCACCGACGTGGCGCCCGAGGCGCTGCCGATGGTCGTGGACACGCTCACGTCCGACTTCGTCCGCGAGCACAACCCGACCGACCTGCACGACCTGCTGCGCTACGTGCCGGGCGTGGAGACGGGCGGCAAGTCGCTGCTGATCCGCCAGCCGGGCACCTTCTCGATCCGCGGCATGGGCGGCTCGGAGCCGGCGTTCGACGGCGTGATGCCGATCGGCCGCGGCCCCGGCCTCTTCATGGACGCGTTCCTCATGGACCGCGTCGAGATCGCCAAGGGCCCGATCGCGTCGCTCGCGGGCGGCGCGGGCGCCGCGCAGAACGCCTCCGGCGCCGGCGGCTCTGTCAGCATGTTCCTCAAGAGCGCGAACCTCGACGGCGACCGCCGCGAGGTGCAGGCGAACACGTCCGCCGGCAAGGACACGGTGCGCCAGCGCGCGATGGTCGACGCGAACGAGACGTTCGCGGACGGCCGGGGCGCGGGCCGCGTGGTCGCGACGGCCGACTACTACGAGCCGACCTACGTCAACACCGGCTCGGCCAAGGGCGCCGACGGGCGCGAATCCTACGCGGTGGCGCCGAGCGCGGTCTGTGCCGCGACCGACGAGCTCACGCTCGGCGTGAAGTCGCTCTTCCAATACACCGACCAGCCCAGCTACATCGGCGTGCCGGTCTGGCGCGGCAAGCCGGCCGGCGGCTACTCCTGGCGCGAGTCCTCCTGCCGCGAAGGCGACCGCTCCGACTACAAATCGTTTCTCGTGATGCCCTGGGCCGACTGGCGCGTCACGGACTCGTGGCTGCTGAAGTTCGGCGCCGCCGCGATGGTTTCCGAATGGTCGCAGACGACGCGCGAGCCCTACACGCCCGGCCTGGACGCGGACGAGTTCCGCGCCTTCTGCCGCACGGGCGCCTGGCCCTCCGGCGAAAAATACATGCTTTCGGGCTTTTCGGAGAGTTCGGCGGTCCTGCACAACTACAACGTCTTCGTCCGCTCGGTCTACGAAGCCGAGCTCGCGGACGGCGTCCGCAACGTCCTGCTCTTCCAGCCCGACTACAACTACCGCAGCTCGACCGGCGGCTTCGGCACGCCCACGTCGCGCTGGGGCGCCACGCTCCAGGACACGGCCGAGTGGGGCATGCTCACGGCGCTCGCGGGCGTGCGCTACGACTGGTTCGACCAGGAAGGCTACGCCGCCGCCGGCGGGCGCGGCGCCGGCCCCGTCCGCTACCCGCGCATGACCGCCGACGCGTATTCGCCGCGCGCCGGGCTGTCGCTGCGGCCGCTCGACTGGCTCGTCTTCTTCGGCAACGTCTCGCAGACGCGCACCCCGATGCTCGGCTTGCGCAACGAGGACGGCTCCACGCCCGACCGCGCCTGGCGCGCCACGCAATACGAGGGCGGCTTCCGCGTGCGGCCGCTCGAGCGGCTCTGGCTGACCGTGTCCGGCTACCGCATCGACCAGGAGAACGTGCCCGAGTTCGACAACACCGGCATCGTCCTGGACTACGACGGCGAAAACAAGTCCGAAGGCGCGGAAATCTCTCTCTCGGGCGATCTCGCGGACGACTGGACCGTGATGGCGATGTATGCCTACAACCGCTACACCGACGAGAACGTCGAGCGCGGCAAGAAGGGCCGCACCTTCGAGCGGTATCCGCGGAACACGTTCTCGCTGAGCACCTCCTGGCGCATCGGCGGCGGCGCGCTCGAAGGCGTCGTGCTCGGCGCGGGCGCGCGCTTCCGCTCCAAGAGCTACGCCACGATGCGCGGCTCCTACGTGGACGAGAACCTCCGCTTCGACGAATCGTTCGTGGTCGACGTGAACGCCGCCGTGCCCTTCTCCGTCTTCGGCGGGAGCGCCGACTGGGCGCTCACGCTCGGCGTCCGCAACCTCTTCGACGAAAAGTATTTCGAATCGGCGCGCCACTACTACGAGTGCCTCGTCGGCGAGCCGCGCACGTTCGAGATCGGCCTGCGCGGCACGTTCTAGGACCGGCGGCCGCGAAGCGCTCCGGGTTTTTGTTGATTCGCGGAGGGCGCCTGTGGTATCATCGGCGCCGTTCCCCCGAACGGCACCTTTCCCCTCCATGCTTTTCCCCCGTTTCCCTTCCGCCGCCTTCCTTCTCTTCGCATGCGCGCTCGCGCTTGCGCCCGCCGCGGCGCCCGCGCAAGGCAAGCCGATCGTCGTCTCCGGCGAGGCGCTCCCCAAGGGCAAGCAGTCGATTTCGCTCGGCGCCCTGCGGGGCGACGGGTCGGACGTCGCCGCGCTTTTCCTCTCGGTCCTGCGCAACGACCTGCAGCTCTCCGGCTGGTTCGTCCCGACCGACAACCCCGGCGGCAACGTCTCGCTCGCGGGCTCCGTGCGCACTTCGGCCGCCGGCCTTTCCGCGAACGTGACGGCGACGTGGCTGGCGGGGACGCGCACGCGGACCTGGTCGCGCGAGGCGCCCACGGCCGGCGTGCGCGACGCGGCCCACGCCGTCGCCGATTCGATCGTCGCCGACGTCGCCGGCAAGAAGCCGATGGCCTCCTCGCGCATCCTTTTCGTCGGCCGCCGCGCCGGCGCGGCGACGTCGGAAATCTACGCGTGCGACGCGGACGGCGCCCGCCCCTCGGCCGTGACGTCCGACCGCACGCTCTGCCTCTCGCCCAACTGGAACCCCGGCGCCAATTCGTTCATGTACACGACGTGGGCCACCGGGCGGCCGACCGTCCGCCAGGTCGATCTCGGAGCCGGGCGCTACGACTACGTCTCCTGGCAGCCCGGCATGAACCAGGGCGCCGTGAAGAACCCGCGCACCGGCGCGACCGCGATCGTCCTTTCGCGCGCCGGCATGGTGGACCTGTATCTGCTGGACCCCGCCACGCACCGCGTCGCGGACCGCCTCACGCGCAGCCGCGAGAGCGAGGCGAGCCCCTCCTGGTCGCCGGACGGCGCGTCCCTCGCCTACGTGTCGGACGCCGGCGGCGTCCCGCGCGTCTACACGATGTCGCTCGCCGACCGCCAGCCGCGGCGCCTGGTCTACGACGGTTCGATCCGCGAAAGCGTCGCGCCCGAGTGGGGGCCGGACGGCCGGATCGCGTTCTGCGGCCGCTCCGGCGCGCGCTACCGCGTCTACGTCGTCGATCCCGCCAAGTCGCCCGCCGTGCCGGTCGCGCTGAGCCCGGACGACGGCACGGACTACGAAGACCCCTCCTGGGCGCCGGACGGGCGGCACGTCGTGTGCACCCGCACCGCGGGGCACCAGCGCTTCCTCGTCGTCCTCGACACGCTCGGCGACCCGCCGCGCACGATCCGCATCCCCGTCGCCGGCGACTGGTATCTGCCGAGCTGGAGCGACAACGGCGTCCGCACGCTGCCCTGACCGCGCGCCCCGCCACCGGCTTCCGCTCCCCGACTTTCAAACCACAACCCCAAACAAACAACGCACATGAACACCTCGCACCTGTTCCGCGCCTCCCTCGCGGCCCTCGCCGCCGCCGTTCTCGCCGCCGGCTGCCGCACGCCGCCCGAAGAGAATCCCGACGCCTACGGCGAAGGCTCGATCCTCGAAAGCGAATTCGGCCCCGGCGGCCTCGAAGGCCCCGGCGACCTGCCGCTCGCCGGCACGGACTTCTCGAAGCTCGCGCCAGTGGCGCCGCCCGCCGAGGCCGGCATCGCGCCCGTCTACTTCTCCTACAACGAGTCGGCGATCCCCGCCGCCGAGCAGGGCAAGGTCGCCAACGCCGCGCTCTTCCTGATGCAGAACCCCGGCGTCGTGCTCGTCGTCGAAGGCAACTGCGACGAACGCGGCACCAACGAATACAACATGTCGCTGGGCGAGTTCCGCGCGCAGTCGATCCGCAACGCGCTCGTCGCGCAGGGCGTCGCCGCCTCGCGCGTCCAGACCGCGAGCTACGGCGAGGAGAAGCCCGTCGCGTTCGGCCACGACGAAGCGTCCTGGCGCCGGAACCGCCGCGGCGATTTCGCGTTCTTCCAGGGCCGCTAGCGCCGTGGACAAGCGCGTCTTCGACGAAGCGCTCGCCTCCCTCCCGCCCGGGCTGCGCGCGGCCGCGCCGTTCGCCGCGCTGCTGCTCGGGTCCGGGTGGAACCAGGCCGCCGCCGGGCTCGACGTCGTCCTCGAGGTCCCGTATTCCGACATCGCGGGCTTCGGCGCCGCGACGGTGGTCGGCCACGACGGCCGGCTCATCCTCGCCCGCACGAAACGCGGCGGGCAGGTACTCGTCTTCTGCGGCCGCCGCCACTGGTACGAGGGCTGCGAATGGGAGCAGGTCGTCATGCCGGCGGTCCTCGCGCGCCGCCTCGGCGCGCCGGTGTTCCTCGTCACGAACGCGGCGGGCGGCATCCGCGCCACGCTGCAGCCCGGCGACATGGTGATCCTGCGCGACCACCTGCGCCTTTCGCCGCTCACGCCGCTGCGCGGTCCCCACGACCCGGAGTTCGGCCCGCGCTTTCCCGACCAGAGCCGCGTCTACGACCCGGCCCTCATCGAACTGCTGCGCGCCGCCGGCGCGCGCCAGGGGCTCGGCCTCACCGACGGCGTCTACGTCCTCTCCTGCGGCCCGGCCTACGAAACGCCGGCGGAGATCCGCGCCTTCGGCATCCTGGGGGCGGACGTCGTCGGCATGTCCACCGTCCCCGAGGCAATGGTCGCAAGCGCCTGTGGCATGCGCGTGGCGGGCGTGAGCTTCGTCTCCAACATGGCCGCGGGCGTCACGGGCAAGCTACTCGACGGCGACGACGTCGTCGACTGCGCCGCGCGCCACGCCGGGCGCCTTTCGCGCCTCGTGCTCGATTTCCTCGACCTGCTCGAGCCGCAGCGCGGCTGAGCGGTCCGCGGCCGGCTTTCGCAGTTCGAAACCGGTCAGGCGGGCCGGGGCGTCGAACGAGATTTCGATCCGGTTGCCGCCGGAAACGGCGAGCCGCTCCCGCGGGACGGCCGCCCGGATTTCCGCCGGCCGCCCGGGCTCGAGGGCGAACCGCTCCGGCGGGCCGCCGCAGACTGACACGGCGGCCGCCGTGGCGCCCAGCGGGTCGACGCGGAAGACGGCTTCCGGGAACCGCCGGCCGTAGTCGGAGCGGAACCGCTTCGCGAACTTCTCCGCGACCTGCCCGCGGTCGAGCGAAAGGAGCGTGAAGCGCCCGTCGGCGTCCGCGACCGAGGCGAACGGGGCCAGCGCGGCGGCGTGGTCGACCGCCGGCGCGCCGCCCCGCAGCACGACGTGGTCCGGGTGCGCCTCCGCGTAGCCGGGGCCGGGGCGGACGGGTTGCGCCGAATCGGCCAGGAGCAGGCAGTCGGGCCAGAGCTCGCGCAACGCCGCGCAGACGGCCGCGTAGTCGCCGCGGTCGGCGGCGCGGCGGACGGCCTCCGCGTCCGGCGGCACGTAGCCGCACCAGGCGTAGAAGGAATCGTAGCGGTCCTTCAGGAGCGTGAACATGGTCCGGCCGTCGCGCATGCGGTCGCCCATCGGGAAAACCGCGAGCGTGAACGGCCGCGGCCGCCGTGCCAGGCGCGCGGGGACCGGCCAGTCGTCCGGCCGGTCCGACGGGGCCGTCGCGACCGCCTGCGGCGGCGGAATCCCCTCGAGCGCGACCGCGGCCAGGAACGCCGCGCCCGAGAGCGAAGCCGCGACGCGGCGGCGCCGCGCCGGGAACCGCGCCGCCAGGCGGTCGAGGGCGAGGGCGGCGAGCGCGACCATGGCGAAGTGCACGAGCACGCCGAACCGGCACGCGGCGCGGAAGCCCGCGAGGAACGGGCCGTGGCGGTAGAGCGCGAGGTAGAGCGCGTTGGGGGCCGAGACGCCGCGCGCGCCCGGCACGTCGACGGCGAGGAACGGGCCGTTGGAAAGGAACGCGCACAGGACCGCGCCCGCCGCCAGGCCGACCAGCGTCCGCCGCCGCGGCGACGCCCCGCCGGCGCCGAAGCAGGCAAGCAGCGCGGCCGCGGCGCACGCGCACGGCAGCGCGCTCCAGATCAGGAGCGGCTTGGGGCGGGCGAGCGCGGGCGCGCACCGGAAGAGAACCGAGAGCGCGAGGAACGCGGCCGTTCCGGCGAGCGGCGGCAGCGGGGCCAGGCGCCGCCACGCCGGCGCGCGCCGGTCCCGCAGCGACGCGCAGCAGAGCGCCGCCGCGCCGGCGGCGGCCCGACGCGCGAGCGCGAGGCCGGGGTAGGCCTGCCATTCCTCCGTCTTGGCCTCGAAGTCCCAGGGCCGGGACCGGCCGAAGGGCTTCAGGAACGAAAGGACGTGCACGGAGTGCCGGTTCACTTCGGCCAGGTCGCGGACGACCGCCCCGGCCGCGTGCTGCTGCGCGTAGGGCCAGAGCAGGACCGGCAGCAGCGCGAGCCCGGCCGCCGCGGCCGCCAGCGCGCCGGCCGCGAAACCGCGGCGCAGCGGCAGGCGCGGATCGCGCGCCAGGTGCGCGGCGGCGAGGAAGGGAAAGAGGAAGACGCAGAAGACGGCCTGGTTGAGCTCCGTGACGGCGTAGAACCACAGCGCCAGCGAAACGGCCGCCCCGCGGAGCGCGCCGGGCCGCTCGAAGAACCGGTGCAGCGCGAGCAGGACGAGCGGCGTGCCGAACGCGAACTGCATCTGCAGCTCGTTGACGTAGCTGACGCGGTAGGGCAGCACGCAGAACGCGAGCGAAGCCGCCGCCGCCGCCGCGGGGCGGACGCCCAGCGCGCGCAGGAAGAGGAACGCGCACGGGGCCGAGAGGCTCCACATGGCGAGCAGCACGACGTGGTAGACCAGTTCCGGGGACCAGTCCGTCGCCGCGAAAAACAGCGCGCCGAGCAGCGACGCCGGCCACTGCAGCGCTTCGAAGTAGAGCGTGCCGGCGTGCGGGTAGAGCAGCGTCGTTTCGCGGTTCAGGAAGAACGGGTCGCCGGCCAGGATCCGGCGCGCCATGAACTCCAGTTTCCAGGCGTGGAACGGCGGGTCCCAGTGGCGGATCAGTCCGCCGTCCGCGTGCAGGGCCAGCGGCCACGTGACCGCCACGACGAGCGCCGCGGCCGCGGCGAACAGCGCCGCCGGCGCCGCCAGGGGCCGGAGGCGGCGGAGGAACGCGCGGGCGCGCGCCGGCGCGGGCGCCGCCGGGCTGCCGGACCGACCGTCCACGGCGTTCCCGCGCGCGCTCAAGCCTCGGCCGGCTTCGCGTCCTTGCCGGCCGCCGGCGCGGCCGCGTGGCGGGGTGCGTGGCGCGGGTGCGTCCAGCACTCCATGCCCGTCGTGTCGAGGTAGAGCTTCTCGGGCCGGTAGACCGGGTTCTTGCCGGCCTTGCGCTGCGCGGCGTAGTCACGGAGCGCGTCGAACGCCTTGTGCCCCAGAACGATGCAGACCGGGATGTTCACGAGCGCCATCACGCCCATGATGACGTCCGAGACGTTCCACACCAGCTCCGCCTTGAGCAGCGCGCCGACGAAGATCACGAGCACCGCGGCGAAGCGCCAGACCGCCATGAAGACCTTGTCCGAGTGCGCGCCGGCGTAGAAGTAGCGCACGGCCTGTTCGGCGTAGAAGTAGTTTCCGACGAGCGTCGTGTAGCAGAACACCACGAACGCGGCCGTGAGCAGCACCGCGCCGCCGCCGCCGAACGAGGCGGCCATGCTCTGCTGGACGAAGCGGGCGTTGTCCGCGCCGGCCTGGAACTGATGCGGGTCGAGCCCGGAGCAGAGCAGGATCATCGCGGTCGCCGTGCAGATGAGCAGCGTGTCGATGAAGACCGAGAGCATCTGCGCCAGGCCCTGCTTTACCGGGTGCGAGACGTGGGCCGAGGCGGCGGCGTTCGGAGCCGAGCCGATGCCCGCCTCGTTGGAGTAGAGGCCGCGCTTGACGCCGCTCATCACCACGGCGCCGAAGAGCCCGCCGAAGGCCGAATGCGCGTTGAACGCCTCGCGGAAGACCGTCGCGAAGACGTGCGGCAGCGCGCGCACGTGCAGCACCATCACCGCCAGCGCCATCACGAGGTAGCCGCAGGCCATGACCGGCACGAGGAACTGGGTGACGCGCGCGACGACGCGCCCGCCGCCCATGATGACGAGGCCCGCGAGCGCCGCGACCGCCAGGCCGATCCAGACCTTGGCGTGCGGGACGCCGCCGGCGTAGTTGGCCAGGAAGTCCGTCGTGTTGAACGCGCACAGGGCGTTGAAGCCGCCCATGTAGAGCAGGATCACGAACACGGCGAAAAGGCCGCCGAGCGCGCGGCTGCCGATCGCCTTGCGGATGTAGTAGGCCGGGCCGCCGTAGTAGTGCCCCGCCTCGTCGCGGCACTTGTAGATCTGCGCCAGCGTGCTTTCGACGAACGCCGACGCGCCGCCGAACAGCGCGATGATCCACATCCAGAAAACCGCGCCCGGGCCGCCCGCGAGGACGGCCGCCGAGACGCCGACGATGTTGCCGGAGCCGACGCGCGAGGCGGTGGAGACCATGAGCGCCTGGAAGCTCGACATGGAGCCCTTTTCGTGAGCGGGCTCGGCGAGCGACGCGACCGCCGCGCGCAGCAGCCGCAGCTGCGGCACCAGCAGCCAGAGCGTGAACATGATGCCGCCGAAGACCAACAGGGCCACGAGAACGTAGCCGTAGAGGTAGCCGTTGACGGCGTCGACGAGGGCGTTGAATTTTTCCATGGGGTCGTCCTTTCGCGAAGGGGTGGCGTCGGCGGGCATTCTAGCAGGTCCGCCGCCGTTTGAAAACCCCCGGCCGGCCCCGCGATCGGGAACAGCTTCTCATGCGACGCCGCCGCATGCGGCGACGGTGCGGCCCCCCGATTCCCGACCGATTAACGCGGGGGGGCGCTAGGGTTCGTCGGCGGCGCGAGAGAGAAGGGCGCGCGCTTCGCGCAGCAGCGGCATGGCCCGGCCGATGTCCGGGTTCGGTCGCGCGGCTTCGTCGAAAAAGGCGGCGAAACGGTCGCAGGCCTCGCGGTAGGCGTCTCCGCGGCCGAGAGCGAGGCGGAGCACGTCGGCCTTGAGGGCGCGCGCGGCGGCGGGCGCCCACTCGCGCGTGTCGGGTTCGAGGAGGCGTTCCAGCGCCATCGGCCCGTCGGAAACGCCTTCGGGCACGCCGCCGCGGCCGGGGACGAGCCGCATCGCGGCGAACGTGCGGGCCACGAGCGAATCGGTCGTCTCGCCGGGCGAGAGCACGTGCGTGGCGCGCTCCTGCACCCACGCGGCGAAATCGGCCGCGGCGGCGGCGGGATCGGCGCGGGCGCTCCCGAGGCAGGTCGAGAGGAAGAGCCGCGGCGACCACGGCGTGCCGGCGGCGAGCGCGTCGCGCAGCGCGGCGAACCGGGCGGGGCGCCCGGGGCGCGAGAGCCAGAACTCGACGAGCTGCGAGGCGAGCACGGGGGAGGCGGCGGTCGGCGCGTCCGCGGCGAGCAGCGACGCGAGGGGCGGCAGGCGGCCGGAGGCGAGAGCGTCGCGCACGCGGTCGAAGTCGTCCTGGCGCGTGGCGGGGTCCAGGCTGCGCGCCAGGCCCGAGCCGAACCAGGCGGGGAAGGGGACGGGATCGGCGGCGGGTGCGCGCCCGGCGTCCGCCGCGTCCCAGGCGGCGGAGAGGACCTTGAGGTCGAGCAGGCCGCGGACGATGCCGTCGCCGAGCTCGTGCGCGTCGAGGTCGTTGGCGGGGTTCCAGACGGTTGCGACGAGCGGGTGCTGCCAGTCGCGGCCGGCGCGGTTGGGGTCGAGCGCGATTTCGACGCGGGCCGGGCGGTTCGTGCCGGCCGGGTCGGGCGCGGCGCGCACGAGGATGCGGAAGTCGTCCGTCCGGAACGAAACCGCCGCCGCCTCGGCCGGCGAGGCGCCGCGGGCGCCGAGCTTGGTTTCGAGCGCGTCCCGCAGGTCGGAGACGAACTCCATCAGCGCGGCGCGGTCGGCGTGGGGCAACGTGGCGCCCGAGACGCGGATCGTGCCGTCCGAGGAGGGGAGCGAATCGGCCGCGCCGCTGCGGACGTAGAGCGCGCGGATGCGCTCGAGCTGCTCGTCCGTGAGCCGGACGGGGCGCTCTTCGCCGGAGGGCGGCGGCGCCTCCTGCGCGGCGGCGGGGAGCGCCGCGGCGAGGACCGCGGCGAGCGCGGGAAGCGCGGCGCGGCGCCTCATTTCGCGGTCCCGGCCGCGCGGGCGGGCGGCGCGGGGCGGATGGCGCGGATGCCGCCCACGACGAAGGCGCAGATTTCGCGCGCGAAGCGTTCCGCGTCGGCCTCGGAGGGCCGGTCGGCGCCGAAGAGCGACTTGCGCGCCGCGTGGCTGGTCGCCAGCGCCGTGAACTGCGCGTGGATCGAGAAGATGCAGCAGGCGACCTGCCAGTCGGTGACGCCGGGGCCGATCATGCGCCGCAGCCGTTCCTCCAGCTCGGCCCGGCGCGGCGCCACGTGCGTGGCCAGCAGTTCGGCCGAGATGGGGGAGGGGTCCGCGAGCTCCGCCGCCATGAGGCGGCTCAGGATGCCGGAAGAGCCGGTGTCGAACACCGACATGACGCAGGCGTGGACGTATTTGTAGAGCCACGTGCGGTCGGGGTCCTTGGAGAGGCGGGTGCCGCGCTCCTCGCGGACGGCGCGCTCCAGCGCCCAGTCCCACACGGCGCGGTAGAGCTCCTTCTTGCCGCCGAAGTGGTAGTTCACGGCGGCGATGTTCGCGTGGGCGAGGCGGCACACGTCCTGCGTCCGCGTCTCGCGGTAGCCGCGGGCGGCGAAGAGCCCGCACGCCGCGCGCAGGAGCAGCTCGCGCGTGTCGGCGCGCGCCGCCTGCCTCGAACGGATGTTCTCGCGTTTCATGCAGCGCATTCTAGCACACCGCCGCGCCGCGCCGCAAGCGAGCCTCAGGCCCAGGGCGGGGCGGGCGCGCGGACGGTCGTTTCGCGGCCCGTGGCGGGGTGCGCGAAGGTCATGGAGAGCGAGTGGAGGCGGTGTCCGGGGGCGCCGGAGGCGGGGAGGGGGCGCGCGCCGTAGAGCGCGTCGCCGGCCACGGGATGCCCGATCGAGGCGAGCTGGCAGCGGATCTGGTGCGTGACGCCCGTGAAGATCGCCACCTCGAGCAGCGTGAAGCCGCCGGCGCGGCGCAGCGGCCGGTAGAACGTTTCGGCGAACATCGGCTTCTCGCCGCGCGGCAGCGCGCCGCCGGAGACGGGGCGCATGCGCCCGCGGAACGAGTCGGCGTGGGCGAGGTGGCCGGAGACGCCGCCCGCCTTTTCCACGGCGCCTTCGACGAGCGCGAGGTAGACCTTGCGCGCGGCGTGGGCCGCGATCTGCGCGCGCACCGCGTCGAACGCGGCCTGCGTCCGCGCCGCGAGGACGAGCCCGGACGTGCCCGCGTCGAGCCGGTGCAGGAGCCCGGGGATCGCCGGGTCGCCGCCGACGCCGGCCAGCTCCGGGTAGCGCGCGAGCGCCGCGCCGGCGAGCGTGCCGCGCTCGAGCGGCCGCACGGGGTGGCAGGCCTGGCCCGCCGGCTTGTCGAAGGCGACGAGGTGCGCGTCCTCCCAGACGACCGAGAGCGCCGCGTCCGGTTCCGGTTCCACGGCCCGGTCCCGCGTTTCCGCGAGCCCCGCCACGTCGACGCGCGTCCCGGGGGCGGGGCGGTCGGACTTGCGCGCCGGGCGTTCGCCCGCGAGCACGCCGCCCGCGGCGAAGCACGCCGCCACGAGCGCCCGCGTCGACCCCGGCGCGCGGGCGAGCACCGCCTTGTCGAGGCGGCCCGCGGCGGCGTCGGCGTCCGTGAACGCGAAGGAGAAATCCAGCATGGCCGCCTACACCGCGCAGAGCAGGCCCTTGAGGTAGCGCGTCTCGGGACAGGCCAGCGCGACGGGATGGTCCGGCGGCTGGTCGAAGCGGGCGACGACCGCCGCGTCGCGCCCGGCGTCCGAGGCCGCTTCGGCGACGACGGTTTCGAAGAGCGCCGCGTCGACGGCGCCGGAGCACGAGAACGTCGCGAGCAGCCCGCCCGGGCGCAGCAGCTTGAAGGCGAGCAGGTTCACGTCCTTGTAGGCGCGGCAGGCCCGCTCGACGCGGGCGCGCGAGTCCGCGAACTTGGGCGGGTCGAGCACCACGAGGTCGAACGAGCGCCGCGCGTCGCGGAAGGCGCGGAGTTTTTCGAACAGGTCGCCGCGGAGCCGCTCCACGGGCGCCTGCCCGAGTCCGTTGAGCGCGAGGTTGCGGCCGAGCGCGCCGAGCGCGGTCTCCGAGGCGTCGAGCGCGAGGACCGACCGCGCGCCGCCGCGCAGCGCCGCGAGCGTGAAACCGCCGTCGTAGCAGCAGGCGTCGAGCACGTCCCGCCCCGCGGCGAGGGCGCCGACGCGCGCGTGGTTCTCCGCCTGGTCGAGGTAGGAGCCGGTCTTCTGCCCGCCGGCGAGGTCCACCACGGCGCGGACGCCGCCGCCGGGCGAAATCTCCACGGCGGAAAAGTCCGGCTCCGGCGCGCCGGGCCGCAGCGCGAGCGGCCCGGTGCGCGGCTCGAGGCCTTCGCGGACGCGGGCGGGGGCGTCCGAACGCTCGAAAACCGCGGTGCAGCGCGGGAAGACGTCAAGCAGCGCGGCCGCCAGGTCGCCGCGCATGCGCTCGAAGCCGGGGGCGAGTATCTGCGCGCAGAGCACGTCCGCGTAGCGGTCCACGACGAGGCCCGGCAGTCCGTCCGACTCGCCGTGCACGGCGCGGAACGCGTCGCGCCCCGGGCGCGCGGCGCGGAACGCGGCGCGCCGCGCCCACGCCGCTTCGAGCCGTTCGCGGAGCCACGCGGCGTCCGGCGCGGCGGGCTCCGGGCCGAAGGAAACCATGCGGACGCGGATCGCTGACGCGGGCGACCAGAAGCCCGCGCCGAGCGTTTCGCCGCGGGCGGAGCGGACGGCGACCGCGGCGCCGGGCGCGGGGTCGCCTTCGACGGACGAGACGGCGCCCGAGAAAATCCACGGGTGGCGGCGGAGAACGGACTTTTCGCGTCCGGGGCGGAGCGTGACGGCATTCATGTTCGGACGGCGTGAAGTTTGCAGAAACCGGCCGGGAAGTCAAGCGCGCTTGAACGCGCGGCGGCCCCTGTGCTAGAATCCGCCGCCGTTTCGCGAAACATCCCTCCACGAGCCATGAACGACGAATCCGGCGCGCCCGCGCCTTCCAAGCACTTCCTCGAACAGTGGATCGAGGGCGACGTCCTCGCCGGCCGCACCGGCGGCAAGGTCGTCACCCGCTTCCCGCCCGAGCCCAACGGCTACCTGCACATCGGCCACGCCAAGGCGATCTGCCTGGACTTCGGCATGGCGAAAAAATTCGGCGGCGAGTGCCACCTGCGCCTCGACGACACGAACCCGAGCAAGGAGAGCGACGAGTTCGCCGAGAACATCAAGACGGACATCCGCTGGCTCGGCTTCGACTGGGGCGGGCACTTCTACAGCGCGGCCGACTATTTCGACACGATGTTCGAGATCGCCGAGAACCTCGTGAAGAAGGGCCAGGCCTACGTCTGCTTCCTCTCGCAGGAGGAGTGGAAGAAGCACCGCGGCGTCCCGACCGAGCCCGGCACCCCCAGCCCCTGGCGCGACACGCCGCCCGAGGAGAACCTCGCGCGCTTCCACGACATGCGCGACGGAAAATACAAGGACGGCGAGTGCTGCCTGCGCGCCAAGATCGACATGGCTTCGCCCAACATCCACTTCCGCGACCCGGTCATCTACCGCATCATGCACACGTCGCACTACCACCTCGGCGACAAGTGGTGCGTCTACCCGATGTATGACTTCGCGCACCCGATCGAGGACGCGCTCGAGGGCGTCACGCACTCGATGTGCACGCTCGAGTTCGAGGTGCACCGCCCGCTCTACGACTG
>JAFTHC010000254.1 GCA_017457625.1 Kiritimatiellia bacterium | reverse complement strand
TTGCCGACGAGAAGATCGTTGCCGGGCAACCGGTCGGCTCCGTAGTCGTCGAAACATTGCGTTTCCGGCGCGCCGGCTTCGCCGAGATGCGCTTCCCAGCAGTACCAGTACGGATCGCGGTGTTCGCCCGATCCTCGCCAATGCATCGAAACGCGGTAGGTCGCGCCTTTGCGGAGAAGGAGCGTTTTCGAGGTCGTGTCGCCGGGAGAGTCCATGGCAATGCGCAATGTCCGGCCGTCGCCCGAAACGCCCGCGACTTCCATTTCCCACGCGGCCCAGTCGCCGCCGATTCGGAACGGCATCGGGAAGAGGTCGCTTGGAGGCGGCGCGGCGCCGTTGTCGTCGGCGGATGCCGGGTCGGAGCCTTGCGAGACTTCCGTTCCGTCGGAAACGCCATCGCCGTCGGTATCGTCATCGTGCGGATCGGTTCCGTTTTCGTACTCGTCATGGTTGGAAAGGCCGTCATCGTCCGGGTCCGCATCGGCGTCGGAGGCGTCGTGCGGATCGAGAGCGTGAAAAACCTCCCATCCGTCCGTCATGCCGTCGCCGTCGGTGTCGGGGGAGAGCGGATCGGTGCCGGTGCCGGGATGGAAGCGCAGCCAGCCGTTCGTGTGCGCGAAGTCCGCGTTCTGCAATTCGTCGGGTCGCGGGAGCGTGAAGCGGGCGTTTTCAACGCCGGCGCGGCCGTAACGCTGGTCGTGGACGCCAAAGGGCGGGACGTAGCCCGAGAAGAGGCAGTTTGGCGGCACGAGGACTTCGGACCGCAGGTCGATGGCGCCGGGAATGTCGCGCCGGAAGACGACTTGCGCGGTAAGACGCGTGCCGAGGGGATGCATCCCGTACTGCCATGTCGCGCCGATGGGGTAGTACAGGGGATTTGGAGAGGAACTTTTTCCGACGAGCTGGAAAAAGGTCACGACGGTTCCGGCGTCGTCCGGGAGTTCCCAGGCCCACACTCTCGAAACGCCGTCGGCCACCCAGTCCGCCCACGGAACGGCGACGCTCAACCGGGCGGGGGCGTTGGTCCAGGCGTGGAAGGGCTTGACGGGAGCGGGGAGCGAGGGCGGGTTCGATTGTCCCGGCTCGACGAGATGGACGAGGCCGTTGACGTCGATGACGAACCTCTCGTAGTGGTTCCCGCCCGCCGGAATGCCGAATCCGGGGCGCACGTACGTCCAGACCGCGTCGTCGGTGATTTCCGTGCGGTTGGCCGTGAATTCCGTGAAGTTCGTCGCCGCCGGCACCCAATCGCCCGGAACGATCCGCGTGTATCCCGTTTCGTCGCCGTCCGGGAGGCCGTCGCCGTCGGTGTCCGGGTTGCACGGGTCGGTGCGGAGCGCGACGTGTTCTTCGTAGTCGAGCAGCCCGTCGCCGTCCGTGTCGGCGGCGTTGGGATTCGTGCCGAGAACGTACTCTTCGGCGTTGGAAAGGCCGTCGCCGTCGGCGTCCGCGGCGGCGTCGTTTTCGAGCGGGTCGAAGCCGCTGTCGGCCTCCCAGCCGTCCGCCATGCCGTCGCCGTCGGTATCGTCGTCGAGCGGGTCGGTGCCGAGGGCGATTTCCTCGCCGTCGGTCAGTCCGTCGCCGTCGGTATCCGGGTCGAGCGGATCGGTGAAGGAGGAAGCGAGCTCGACGCCGTCGGAAAGACCGTCGCCGTCGGAATCGGCGGAAAAGGGATCGGTCAGCGAAACGAGGCGTTCGTACATGTCGGGCAGGCCGTCGCCGTCGGCGTCGAAATCGATGCCGAAGCGGAAGAATCCGGCGCGGGAGAAGGCGTTGGTGAAGACCGGGCGGACGGATTCGTCGAGCGAGGACGGCACGACGGAAAAGGCGTGTTCGTTCGTCGCGGCGGGCATGGCGACGGAGCCGAGATGGAACCACTCGCGTTCGGCGAGATTTGTCGAGAGAAACATCAGCACGTCGCGGGACGCAGTGAAGTCGAAAAGATTCGTCGCCCATGCAAGACCGAACGAAACCGACGGCACGGAATCGTCCACGGCGAAGGAGGTGACGGCAAGGACGTTTGAAGACCCGGGAGAGACCGGAGCGGGGAGGGATCGGAGAGCGACGAGCAAAGAGCGGCGCGCGAAGATGCGAAAGGCGGCGCGCCCGGCGAGCGCGCCCTCCCCGGTTTTTCCACGGCAAACAGGGCGCAGGAAACGAGCACCGCGAGCGATGCCGCGAGGCGAAGCGCCGGCGCGCAGCGGCCGCGGGCGGAAGCGGAATCGCGGCGGACCCACGTGGACAGGCG
>JAFTHC010000253.1 GCA_017457625.1 Kiritimatiellia bacterium | reverse complement strand
GCGCTCGCCGGCAAGATGGTCTACGGCGCCAAAGGCACGGCCACCGGCCCCGTCCTCAAGGCCGTGACGCGCAAGGGCTCCGCCCTGCGCTGCACCTTCGCCGAGGTCGGCTCCGGGCTCGTCGCGAGAGAGACGCCCGTGTGCGGGCTTGCGCGCGGCCTGCCCGCGCGCGGGACGTTCGCCGCGGCGGAGCACGCCTTCGCGATCGCCGGCGCGCACGGCAAGTGGCACTGGGCGGAAGCGGAGCTTCAGGGCAACGCCGTCGTCGTCTCGTCGCCCGACGTGCCGAACCCGGTGCGCGTCCGCTACGCCTGGTCGACGTATCCGCCGTCGATGCGGCTCTTCAACAAGGAAGGCTTCCCGGCCTTCCCGTTCCAGGGAAAGGCGAAGTAGCGCCATGCCGATCGACGCCGCCGGGTTGATGAAGAAGGTGCGGGGCATCCGCATCCTCACCGGGCGTCTCGTGGACGACCGGCTGGCCGGCGACTACCACTCCGCGTTCAAGGGGCAGGGGCTGGAGTTCGACGAAATCCGCGCCTACGTGCCGGGCGACGACGTTCGCTCCATCGACTGGAACGTCACCGCGCGCACGGGCTTCCCGCAAGTGAAGCGCTTCGCGGAGGAACGGCAGCTCACCGTCGTCTTCGCCGTGGACGTCTCCGGCTCGCAGTCGTTCGGCTCGGGCGGCCGCACCAAGGCGGAACTCTCCGCGGAAATCGCGTGCCTGCTCGCGCTCACCTCGATCCGCAACCAGGACAACGTCGGGCTGCTGCTCTTCTCCGACCGCGTCGTCAAGTGGCTCCCGCCGCGCCGCGGCCGCACGGCGGTGCTGCGCATCGTGCGCGAAGTGCTCGCGGCGGACGACGCTCGCGGCGGCACGGACCTGGCGGGCGCGCTGGAGCGGCTCGAAAGTTCGCTGCACCGCAAGGCCGTCGTGTTCCTCGTGTCCGACTTCCAGGCGGCCGGCTACGAAAAGCGCCTCGCGGCGTTTGCGCGCCGCCACGATCTCGTGTGCTGCCCGGTGCGCGACCCGGCGGAGGCGGACCTGCCGGCCGCGGGGCTCGTGGAGCTGGAGGATCCCGAGACGGGCGAAAGCGTTTGGGCGGACCTCTCCTCGCCCGCGCTGCGCGCCGCTTTCGGCGAACGCGCCGCGAAGACGCGCGCCGACCTGCGAGCGCTCTTCCGGCGCCACGGGATCGACGCGATGGAGTTCTCCACCGCGACCGACCCGATCGACCCCATCCGCGCCTTCTTCCGCAAACGCGCCGCGCGCCGCCGCCGGAGCGGGCAGGCCGTCGTCGAATTCGTCGTCGGCCTGATCGCGCTGCTCGCCGTCGCGGTCGGCGTCCTGGCCGTTTCCGCGCTCGTGGCGGCGGACACCGATTCGATGGTCGCGGCGCAGGAAGAAGCCGTGGCGCGCAGCATGGGCAACGGACTGGCGGAGGCGGGCGGCGCCGCGTCGTCGCTCCGCCGAGGCCGCGGCGAAGCCGTCGCGGAGCTGCCGCCCGCCGCCAAACCGCTTTTCGGGCTCGACTCGCCCGCGACGCTCCGCTCCGAAGTCTGGCTGCCGCAGACGGGGGGCGTGCCGTGAAGGCGCGCCGCGCCGCGCTCGCGGCCGCCGCGCTCGCGGCGCTGCTCCTCGCGGGCGGCGCCGTCTACCTGCGCCTGGCCGGCCCCGCGGCCGCCCTGCGCGCGGCCGGCGGGCGGGAGGTCTTCCGCGAGGCGGCCTCCGTGAACGGGCTCGACGGCACGCTGCGCGTCTACGCGATGCCGCCCGCGGCGTCCGGCGCGGCGCCCGTCTTCTCCGAGCCCGCGTCCGGCGCCTGGTGCGCGTTCGTCCCCGGCGCGGCGCCCGGCGCGCCCGCGGCGGCGCTCCTCTTCGAAACGCGCGGCGGCGCGCGGCGGCGCACGGCCGCGGCGGCGCCGGCCTGGCCGGTTTCCGGCGTCCCGCGGCCGGAGGGCCTCGAGCCGGCCTTCGCCGCGACGCTCGCCGGCGGCGGAACCGCGGCGGCGGCCGGCACGTCCGCGGCGCCCCCCGCGGCCGCGGCCGCGCTCCTGCGCGCGGCGCTGCAAGCCGGCGGCTGGACCGCCGCTTCGCCGGCGGCGGACGCCGCGTCCGCCGCCTTTTACCGCCGGGGCGGTTCGCTCGCGCTGGTCCACGCGGCCGCGCGGGACGACGGTTCGACCGGCTGGCTCCTGCTGCGCAGCGACCGCGCTCTCCCCTAGACCGAGGACACGAACATGGAAAAAATCGTCATCGCGGGCGGCGGCCCCGCCGGACTCTCCGCCGCGATCTACGCGGCCCGCGCCGGCGTTTCGCCGCTCGTGCTGGAAGGCGTCGCCCCCGGCGGGCAGCTCGCGCAGGCCGGCCGCATCGACAACTATCCCGGCTTCCCGGACGGGATCGGCGGCGCCGAACTCGCCGCCGCCATGCGCGCGCAGGCCGGGCGCCTCGGCGCGCGCTTCCGCTTCGGCGAAGAGCTCGCCTCGTTCCAGGTCGCGGCCGGCGGCGCCGTCGCCGCCGCCGTGACGGACGGCGGCGACATCGTCGAAACCGCCGCCATCGTCGCGGCCACAGGAACCGCGCCGCGCCGGCTCGGGCTCGACTCCGAACGGCGCCTCGCCGGGCGCGGCGTCTCCTACTGCGCCACGTGCGACGGCGCGTTCTTCCGCGGCCGCGCGGTCGCCGTGGCCGGCATCGGCGCGCCCGCGCTGCGCGCCGCGCTCTACCTCGCGCCGCTGTGCGCCTCCGTGACGGTCGTCCCCGTCGGCGGCGGGACCCCGCCACGGACGCTGCTGGCGCAGGCGCGGGCGCTGCCCAACGTGCGCTTCGAGGACGGCGCCGCGCGGATCGAGGAACTGCGCGAAGGCGACGGCCGCCGCCTTCGCGCGGCCGTCGTGCGCGACGCCGCGGGCGCGGCGCGCGAAATCCCGTGCGACGGCCTGTTCGTCGAGCTCGGCGCCGAACCCTCGGTCGCGTGGGCCGGCGACCGCGTGCCGCGGGAGGCGGACGGCCGCCTGCGCGTCGCCGCGCGGGGCGCCACGGGCGTGCCGGGCCTCTTCGCCGCGGGCGACGCGGTCGAACCCTTCCTGCGGCAGGTCTGCACGGCCGTCGCCTCCGGCGCCGTAGCCGCCACCGCGGCCCTGCGCTACCTGCGCGCCCGGACGCCCTAGTCGAACCCGGCCTTGGAAAGCAGGGCGCCGAACACCTCCGGATCGGCGTCCGGCAGGTCTTCGAACGCGGGCAGCTCCCCGGCGAGGCCGAACCCGCCGAAAAACGCTTCGAGCCGCGCGTAGAAGGCGCGGGCGTCCTCCACGCGCCCTTGCAGCAGGGCCAGTCCGACCATGTCGCGCACGAAATAGACGTAGGCGTGGCGGATGCCGGCGAAGGAACTCCGGCGCATGAGCGCTTCGGTGTAATCCATCGCGCCCGCGGCCAGGTGCGGCGCGGGGACGGCCGCGAAGGGCGCGTCCGACCCTTCCGGCGCGGGGACGAGCCGCCCGGCGCCGCGGGCCATCTGCATGAGCGACTGGTAGACCATGCGCCGGCAGGAAAGCGAATCGCGGCCGCCGTCCGCGGCGTCCTCCGCGCCGAGCCAGCCCCAGTAGAGCGACGAAGCGTCCGGCACGCGCCAGTCGACCGGCCCGAAGCGCTTCTCCAGCAGCCGCATCTGCGAGGCGTCCATCCCGAACGCTTCGCCGAGTTCCTCTTCGGCGAAGGACCCTTCGGCGGGCGCGGCGCCGTCCTCGCCCAGATACGGGCCGATTTCGGCCGCCCACGCGGCGCGGTAGAACGGCGCCGCCTCGTCCATGTCCATGCCGATCTTGTGCTGGAAGAACCAGCCGAGCGCCTGCTTGAGCGCGGCCGAGCGGGGATTGAGCGGGATGCCGCGGTCGCGCAGCAGCGCGATGCCGTTGCCGACCCAGCGCCAGCGGTCGTCCGGACGCGAGAGGAGGAACGACACGTTGTAGGCCATGTTCCAGGCGTGGAAGATCCACACCTCGTCGTTGTGGGGCTCGAGCTCGGCCACCCAGTCGGCCAGCTGCACCAGCTCCACGAAGCGCCGCTCCTCCTGCATGCGCCCGGCGCGCAGCCAGAGCGCGTCCGCGAGGACGCCGCGGAAGCCGCCGAGCGCGACGGACGCGAACTCGACGAGCGCCGAGGCGCGGTCGTCCGCCGCGCGGCGGGCGGCCGCAGCCGGGACCGGTCCGCGGCGCGCGCGCCGTGCGGCGCGCAGGCGGGGTCCGATCGCGGCGAAAACGGCAAGCGCCGCCGCCGCGAGCAGGACCGGCGCGGCGGCGCGCGCGGACGGGAGATGCCGGCGGAACGCGTTCATGCGACTGGCCCCCGATTCTACCGCACCACCGCCGCCGTCCGCAAGCGGAATGTCGCGCCGCCCCGTGAATCCGCGCTTCAGGCTACCCCAACGCGAGCGCCGCCGCGCCGGCCGCGAGGCACCAGGGGCCGAACGTCCAGAAGGCGCCGCGCTCCAGCACGCGCACCACGGCCTTGAGCGCCAGCCAGCCGACGAGTCCCGAGACGGCGACCGCCGCCGCGAGAGCCGCGACCGGAACCGCCTGCCCGGCTTCCGCAGCCGGAACGCCGCCGGCCCGCGCGCACTCCAGGATCGCGCCGCCCGCGATGGCGGGAATCGACATGAGGAACGAGAACTCCGCCGCGTCCGCCGGCGCGAGACCCGCCAGGCGGCCCGCGAAAATCGACGTGCCCGACCGGCTGATCCCAGGCAGGACCGCCAGCGCCTGCCCCGCGCCCATCGCGAGAGCGCGCAGCGCCCCGAGCGGCCGCCCGGGGCCGCGCCGGCGGTCGGCCGCGCGGGAGAGCAGCAGCAGCGCGCCGTTGGCGAGCAGCAGCGCCCCGACGGCGCGCGGCGCGTCGTAGAGCGGCTCGATCCGGTCGCCGCACGCCGCGTAGACCAGACCCGCCGGAAGCATCGAAACGAGGACCCACAGCGCGTAGAGCAGGCCCTCGCGGCGGCCGCGCAGCAGCGACCCGGCCAGATGGAGCAGCCGGCGGCGGTAGAACGCGCAGACCGCGCCGAGCGTCCCCACGTGCAGCACGAGTTCCAGCGCCGGCCCGGGCGATTCGAGCCCGAGCAGCCGTTCCGCCAGCACGAGGTGGCCCGAGCTGCTGACGGGAAGGAATTCCGTCAGCCCCTGGACGACCGCGAGAACGAGCAGATGCACCGTGTTCATGGTTGCGCGCAATGCTACCACAACGCCGCGTCCGCGCGCAACGCGCGTTTGACAACCGCCCGGGAAACGGCTAGCATGGTTCGCGTTTTGCCTTCCAACCCAACGGAAAAACGCCCGTGAAAAACGAAAACCAGCCGGAAACCGGCCGCCCCGCGGCGGCCCCGCAGGCCCGTGTGCAGCCCCGCACGGGCGCGCGCGTCGTCGTCGAGGGCCTCGAGCGCATGGGCGTGGACACGGTCTTCGCGTATCCGGGCGGCGCGATTCTCGACGTGTTCGACGAGCTCGCCAAGACCGACAAGCTCCACCTCGTCCTGCCGCGCCACGAGCAGGGCGGCTCCCACATGGCGGACGCCTACGCGCGCGCCACCGGCAAGCCCGGCGTCTGCATCGTCACGTCAGGCCCCGGCGCCACCCACATCGTCACCGGCCTCGCGACCGCCAACATGGACGGCATCCCGATGGTCGCCTTCACCGGCCAGGTTTCCACCCGGGCCGTCGGCAACGACGCGTTCCAGGAGGCCGACACGTGCGGCATCACGCGCCCGATCACGAAGCACAACTTCTTCGTGCGCGACGTGAACGACCTGCCCCGCATCATCGTCGAGGCGTTCCACATCGCCACGACCGGCAAGCCCGGCCCCGTGCTGGTCGACCTGCCCAAGGACGTGCAGATCGGCAAGACGGCCGTCCCGTTCCCGACCAAGTTCGACCGCGCCGGCTACAAGCCTTCCTACGAGGGCCACCCGAAGATGCTCGCGCGCCTGGCGCAGCTCGTGAACACGAGCAACAAGCCGCTGATCTACGCCGGCGGCGGCGTCCGCAGCGCGGGCGCCGTGAAGGAGCTGGGCGAGCTCGCGCACAAGGCCGGCATCCCGGTGGCCACGACTCTGATGGGCCTCGGCGTCTTCCCGGAGAGCGACCCGCTTTCGCTCCACATGATCGGCATGCACGGCCTCGTCGCCGCCAACAAGGCGCTCGACCAGTGCGACGTGTTGCTCGCGATCGGCGCCCGCTTCGACGACCGCGTCACGGGCAAGGTGAGCGAGTTCGCGCCGCACGCCAAGATCGTGCACGTCGACGTGGACCCCACCTCGATCGCCAAGAGCGTCCGCTGCGACCTGCCGGTCGTGGGCGACATCAAGCCCGTCCTGCGCGACCTCCTGCCGCAGGTGAACAAGGCCGACCACGCCGCGTGGGTCGCCGAGTGCCTCAAGTGGAAGGAGGAGGATCCGTTCTCCTGGGAGGAATCCCCCTCCGGCGCGATCATGCCGCAGGCCGTCCTCGCCGCGGTGGACAGGCTCACGAAGGGCGACGTGGTCGTCACGACCGACGTGGGCCAGAACCAGATGTGGTCCTGCCAGTTCTTCACCCACGAGAAGCCGCGCAATTTCCTCTCCTCCGGCGGTCTCGGGACGATGGGCTTCGGCCTTCCCGCCGCCATCGGCGCGCAGCTCGGCCGCCCCGGCGAGCTCGTGGTGTGCGTGACGGGCGACGGCGGCTTCCAGATGAATGCGCAGGAGCTCGTCGTCGCGGTCGAGCACAAGCTGCCCGTCAAGGTCGTGCTGCTCAACAACACGTATCTCGGCAACGTCCGCCAGTGGCAGGACATGATGTTCAAGGGCGTCCATTCGATGACGCACCTGGCGCAGGCCGGGCGCATGCCGCAGGAACGCATCGAGCCGGATCCGGAGCTGCCCGCCTACCTGCCGGACTTCGTGAAGCTCGCCGAGGCGCACGGCGCCAGGGCGCGCCGCGTCGAGCGGCCCGAGGACGTCGAGCCCGCCCTGAAGGAGGCCTTCGCCGATCCGCACGTCTGGGTGCTCGAGTTCGTCGTCGAACCCGAGGCGGACATCACGCCGATGATTCCGCCCGGCCATTCGATCAAAGACCTGATCCGGAAATTCAAGTAAGGGGGGAGCCGCCTTCCGCCGCCTCGATGAAGGAGGAACGGCTCGAGCTTCCCGTTTTCGGCGCCGTCCGCTGCCTGTGGGCGGAAACGCCGTTGGAGCGCGCGCGCGGCCTGATCGGCCGCCCGCCGCCGCCGCCCGGGACCGTCATGGGCTTCCGCCGCTGCCGCGCGCTGCACACCTGCTTCATGCGCCGCCCGATCGACGTGCTGTTCGTCGACCGCGCCGGGCGCGCCGTGAAGACGCTCCGCGGCGTGCGCCCCTGGCGCCTCTTCGTCTGGGGCGGCTTCCGCGCCGCCGCGGCCTTCGAGCGCGCGTCCGTGAATGTTAGAATTGACTAACAGCTGGCGCGTCTGGTAGGTTTTGCCGCACCCCGCCACGCATGCGCGGCGGGCGCTGCGGGCGACTCCGTTCACATGGGGCCGGCCGCGCAAGAACCCTACGCAACCAACGAAGGAAAACCTCCCGTGAGCGAAACAAACACCCCCGCCCCCGAAGGGAACGGCGCCGCCTGCTGCGGCTGCAAGAAGTTCTCCTCGGCCGCGGAAGCGAAGTTCGCCGAGCTCGATGCGTTCATCGATTCGCTCGGCCTGGATCCCAACGACGAGCGCCGGCGCGGCCGCCTGATCCAGATCCTCCACCGCGCGCAGCACATCTTCGGCTATCTTCCGCGCGAGGTGCAGCAGCACGTCGCCGAGAAGATGGCCATCCCCGAGAGCGCGGTCTCCGGCGTCGTCTCGTTCTACAACTACTTCACCACCAAGCCGAAGGGCAAGCACGTCATCAACGTCTGCCTCGGCACCGCCTGCTACGTGAAGGGCTCCGAGGGGGTCCTGCGCGAGCTCGAGCGCGTCCTCGGCATCGAGGCGGACACCAATCCCACGCCCGACGGGCTCTTCTCGCTCGGCTCGCTGCGCTGCGTCGGCGCGTGCGGCCTGGCGCCCGTGATGCTCGTGGACGACAAGGTCTACGGCAAGATCACCCCCGCGGCCGCCGTCAAGGTCGTCGAAGAAATCAAGGCCAAGGAGGCCCAGGCATGAATCCCATCAAGACCAAGGCCGATCTCATGGCCGCCTACGAGGCCGCCAAGGGCAAGCTCGCCCTCCGCCTCGCCGCCGGCTCGATCGATTCGAAGAAGAAGGACATCATCTGCTGCGGCGGCACCGGCTGCCACGCGTCCAACAGCCAGGAGTTCATGGCCAACCTCCGCGAGGAGATCAAGAAGGCCGACCTCGAGGCCGACGTCCGGGTCATCCAGTCGGGCTGCTTCGGATTCTGCGCCCAGGGCCCGATCGTGAAGGTCATGCCCGTCAACGTCTTCTACGTGCAGGTCACCCCGGCGGACGCCCGGGAGATCGTCGAGAAG
>JAFTHC010000252.1 GCA_017457625.1 Kiritimatiellia bacterium | reverse complement strand
CTTCCAGCAGCGCGACGAGGTCGACGCGCTGCAAATCGAACCGCCGGCGGCCGCGCTCGAGGCGGCCGAAGTCGAGGAGGTTGGAGACGAGGCGGTCGAGGCGGTCGGATTCGGCGAGGATGGAGCGCACCGCCTTGTCGCGGCGGGGGCCGTCGGGAAGGCGGCCCTCGGCGAGCAGCTCCGCCTCGAGACGGATGCCGGCGAGCGGCGTCTTGAGCTCGTGCGAGACGTTGTCGACGAAGTCCGTCTTGCGGAGGGCGTCGAGCCGCTCGCGGCGCGCGGCGCGCAGGAGCGCGAGGCCGCCGCCGGCGAGGCAGAGCAGGACGAGCGCGAGCAGCGTGGCACCGAAGGCCCGCCGGGTGGCGGGGGCGTCGAGGAGTCCGTCGAGGACGGATCCCGGCATCCAGTCGTAGAAAGGAAGGGATTGCGCCGTGGAACGGATGCGAAGCCGCCAGCGCGGGAAGAACGGGGCCAGCGGCGTTTCGACGGCGGGGTCGAGGTCGGACGCTTCGGCGAGTTCGTAGCGGGAGGAAACGAGGATCGTGCCGGATTCGTCGAGGATTTCGCCGCCCTCGTGGGGCATGGCGGTCCGCTCCGAGCGCAGGAAGGTCTTCCGGACGCCGATGCCGGCGAGGATGTCCTGCCGGTACTGGCTCGTCATCGAGAGGAGCCACATGGTCTCGAGCTCGAAGCCGGCGATCTCGTCCGGGGCGACGCGCGCCCACGCGAGCAGGTCCGATCGGTCGCCCGACGCCCACGGGCGGAAGCCGCGGGACGGAGCGGTGTCCGCGGCCGCGCCGGCGGCCGATGGGACCGCCGCCTGGGCCCGGGCGGCGGCGGGCGGCGTCCACGGGACGGATCCGGCGAAGAGGGGCTCATAGCGGTTGAGGAAGCGGCGCTCCTCCTCGGTGCAGCCGATGCGGCGCGGCCAGATGCAGCCCTCGCCCTCGCGCCAGAGGAACGCGGCGCGAACGGCGGGCTCGTTGCGCGCAAGGTCGCGCAGGACGGCGAGGCGCCCGTCGGAATCGGGCGCGGCGGCGAGGCGGTCGAGGAAGGGGTCGAGCAGGAACCGGACGAACTCGTGGAACTTTTCCGCGCTGCGCTCCGCCACGAGGCGGCGGTAGTCGGCGACGATCGCGGCGCGGTTGCGCGCGTCGATGGCCAGCAGCCGCATTCCGCCCCACGCGACGGCGAGCGTCGGCAGGACGATGGCGAGCAGGTAGATGCGGAGATAGCGCTTCACGGGGCGTGGCGGGGTCAGGGGGACGGGGGAAGCGTGGCGGTCGCGGCGTCCTTCACGCGGGCGAGGACGTCGCGCGCGGTGCCGATGCCGAAGCGGTCGGCGACGGCGAGCAGGTCCGCGTCGGCGATGCCGGAATGCTTCCCGTTCACAGAGGTCGGGTGGAAGCCGCCGTGGGCGCTCGGCGATTTTGAGGCGACGCGCGGCGGCGCGGCGGCGCGCCCGGCGCGCGGTCGAAGAGCGAGTCGGAGACTTCCGGCGACGCGAAGTTCGCGATCCAGTCGACGCGGCGCAGCGTCTTGCATAGCGCGACGAGCGACGCCGTCGAGGCGTTCTTGCCGCCTTCCAGGTTCCGCACCGCCTTGAGCGAAATGCCGCTCCGCGCCGCCGCCGTCGTCTGCGACAGATTTTCCGCGAGACGCGTCGCCCGGAGTCCCTCCCCGATCAACGTCAGCATTTCGGCCGTTGTCTGATAGATCATCTTTGTTCCTTTTAAGGTCAGTTGATGGTGGAAAGTCTATTCAACATGCCTCATAAGGTCAAGAAGAAAACTCAGAGGCGGTCGATCGTTTTTGTTCGGGGGCGGAGGGCCTCCGCCCCCGAACAGCGGATCACTCCGCGGTCGAGCGCAGGCCCTGCAGCTGGACATCGATCGACCGGAGGACCTCGCCGTCGAAGGAGGCGTCCTCCTCGGCCGCTGCGCTCTCGGCGGCCTTGCGCAGGAAGTCGCTCCGCTTGCGGTCGAGCTCGAGCAGCTGCGCGTTGAGCGCCTTGCGCCGGGCGACGGCCTCGTCGAGCTTGGCCTGCCGCTCCTCCGGCGAAAGGCCCTGCAGCTCCTCCGGCAGGTCCTTCGCGTCCAGCGTGGCCAGCAGCTCCGGCGCGGTGGTGAGGTCCTGCCCGTCGACCGGCGCGGCGAGCGAGCTTTCCCCCCCCCTCGCGCGGGCCTTCGCCTTCACCGCATTGCGCGCCCCCGCGACGAACGCGGAGGAGTCCGCGTTCACCTCGACCAGCCTCCGCAGGGATGACTGGACCTCCTTGCGTCCGTAGGGCAGCACGGTCCCGCCGAGCTCGGCGTTGAGCTTCTGGATCTCCGCGTCGAACGGCGTCTCGACCATCTTCATGCTCCCGCTCTG
>JAFTHC010000251.1 GCA_017457625.1 Kiritimatiellia bacterium | reverse complement strand
CGCCTTCGCCGAGCGCAAGGACACGGCGCGCGCCGCGTGGCCGGACGGACCGGTCCCGTTCGTCCGGGGGCTCGGCGGCAGCGTCTACCCCGGCTTCCGGATGGACGGCGCCGCCGACTGGCTCTTCCCGGACGGCGCCGCGCGCTACACGGGCCCGCGCGTCGAGGGTGCGCATCTCTTCCGCGTCCGCTCCGACGGCACCGCGGCCCTGATCCGCAAGCTCGACCCCGACGCGCCGGCTCCCGCCACGCTCGACGGCGCGCCGGTCGTCCAGGACGAGGACGGCCACGGATTCAGCCCCTTCGGGGAGATGCGCCGCTCCGAGGGCGACTTCCTCTTTCGCCTGTCCGAAACGCCGTACGGCGGCCGCCCCCGCGCCGAAACCGCGGAACTGCTCCGCTACACCGGCACGAACGAAATCCTCAAGCTGCCCGTCGCGCTCGGCGGGCGGCCGCTCGACCGGATCGCCGGGGCCGCCTTCGCCGGCACGCCCGTCCGGGGCCTGCGCCTCCCCGCCAGCGTGCGCTCGTTCACGCGCTGGACCGCCCGCAAGAAGGACGCCCTCGAGGCGATCTGGTGCGACGGCGCGCCGCCGTCCGACCTGCAGGGCGGCGACCCCGTGCGGTTCTATCGGGCCGACCCCGGCCGCCGCGAACAGGGGGACTGGCACCGGCGGCTGCCGCGCGGCACCGACGTTCCCGCGCTGCTCGCGCGCGGCACCAACGGACCGCCCGTCTCCGGCGTCTTCGAATACGTCCCGCTCGCCGGCGGCCGCGGCGCCGCCGTGACCGGCCTCGCCGCGCGCCCCGAGGGCGACGCGCTCGAGATACCCGCCGAGCTCGGCGGCCTGCCCGTCGTCGAGATCGCCGCGGAGGCCTTCGCGACGTTCTCCGCGACGACGCCGACGGCGGAGCTGTTCGAAACGCGCCTCTCGTTCGAGATCCGCCGCGGACCGGACGGCTCGAAACGCCCCCTCGCCGTCGAGTCCGGGGATTCCTCCCCCTACACCAACCGCCTCGCCGTCGTCGTCCCCGAAGGCGTGCGCCGCATCGGCGAACGCGCCTTCGACGGCTTCCTGCCGATGGAATCGCTCCGCCTGCCGTCCACGCTCGAGCGGATCGGCCCCGCCGCGTTCGCCACGTGCGAGCTGCTGCGCGAAGTCGACATCCCGACCGGCGTCCGCGAAATCCCCGCCGGCGCCTTCGCCGACTGCGCCGCGCTCGAGGCCGTGCGGTTCGCCGGCCCCGTTGAACGCATCGACCCCTTCGCCTTTGGCGCCTGCCCCGCGCTGCGCGCCGTCACCGTCCCGCCCGGCGCCGCCCCCGACATCGACCCGTGGGCCTTCTTCGACTCCCTCCGCGCGCGCATCCTCCCCCGCGCCTCCGCCGCCTCCTCCGCGACCGAACCCGTCCAGCGTCCTCCGTCTCCCCTTCCTTCCGGTCCGGCGGCGCAGCCGCCTGACTCGTCACTCGTCACTCGTCACCCGTCACTCCGGATCGCGGAGCGATTCGGCCACCCCGCCACCGTGACCGTCACGGTCGTCGACGCCGTCGGCGCGCCCGTCCCCGGCGCGTGGATCGCGTGGCGCTTCCCCGCCCCCGAGAGTCAGCGCTTCGGCGTCGACGCCGTCGAGGGCCTCGCGCGCGCCGACTCGAACGGCGTCGCGCGCGTCGAGGGGCCTCACTTCGGCGTCTTCGAGGCGGCGCTTGTCGACCCCGCCACGGGAATGCGCTTCGCCCGCGGGACGGCGGCCGTCGGCCAGCGCGCGCCCGGCCCGTTCGACTTCGCCCTCAAGCTCGCCGACACGCCCGTCGCGCGCGCAGTCGGCGCCATGACCGGCAAGCGCTCGTGGTGGAGCGACGCCGAGGGCTGGCGCTCCGAGGCCTACGCCGCCGCGCTCCTCGACGAATCCGCCGTCGACGCCCTCTTCGCCCTCGACGGCGCCCCCGTCGGCCTCGACCTCGCGCGCCGCGCCCTCCTCCCGCCCCTCGGCGACGGCGAGACCGCCGACTGCTACCTCCGCGCCTTCCGACACTGGCCCGAGGACGTCGGCCTCGCCCTCGAAGGCATCGAGGTCCTCCCCGCGTCCCGCGGGGACGTTGAAAGTGAAAAGTGTAAAGGGAAAAGTGATTCCTCCGGCGTCGACTTTCCAACTTTACCCTTTCAACTTTACCCTTTCAACCTTCAGCCCTCGAACCCTTCCTCCCTCTACCTCCGCGCCCTCCCTCCCTGGTCCAGCGGCCGCCGCCGGCGCGTCGGGCATCTGCTCCCGCCGCCGTGCGACTGGTCCTCCACCAACGGCTGGACCGGCGCCGCCCCCGCCCCGTGGCACGCCCTCGCCGACTCCGCCCCGCTGCGCGTCCCCGTCCGCTCGCGCGGAACCGAGGGGTGGGTCGAGATCGGCCCCGACGGCACCCGCTGGTCCGGCCTCCACATCTCCGGCTTCCTCCCCGTCGAGCGCAAGCCCTTCGCGCGCCTCCCCGGCATCGAGGAAGACAGGATCTGGCGAGGGTTCCCGCCGCAGCGCGGCTTCCTCGCCGTCGGCAAGACCGTCGACGGCGCGGCCTGCCTCCTCGGCCCCTGCGACCTGGACGGAAGAACCCCCTGCGCGCCGAACTCCTTTCCCGGCGCATCGAGGATCGCTCTTTTCGAGCAATCCTCCGAGGCGCCGCAATTCCTTGCCGGCGTCGACACGCTCGTCGTCCCGTCCTTCGTCGAGGAGATTCCCGACCACGCCTTCGAGAACTGCGGCGACCTGCGCTGCGTCGTCCTCGAGCCCGGCGTGCGCCGCATCGGCGCGCGCGCCTTCGCCGGCTGCACCAACCTCGCCGCCGTTCTCGTCCTGCCGGAACGCGCGGGCGGCAAGATTGCCTTCCCGGAGGTCGCGCCAGACGCCTTCTCCGATTGCGGGAGCGCCCCGGACTGGATCGTCTCGACCGTTCGAGGGATCGATGTTGCGGACGCCCCGTTCTGGCGCCACACCCCGCGCGGGCTTTCCTACATTGGCCCGCGCGTCCTCGACGGCTGGCTCTGGCGCGCCGCCCCGCTCTCCGTCCGTTCCGGCTCCTCCTCCTTCGTCCGCCTCTCCGACTCCACCCTCCCCGCCGGCACCCTCTCCGTCATCCCCCCGCCCCCCGAAACCCCTTCAACCCCTTCAACCACT
>JAFTHC010000250.1 GCA_017457625.1 Kiritimatiellia bacterium | reverse complement strand
CGCGTGTGGCTGCCCGCGACGAGCGGCGTGGCGTTCATGGCGAAGGTCGTGATGGCGAGCGGCAACACCTACTACTTCTCGTTTGACATCGACGACAAGGGCAATGTCTCGGTCCGCGGACATCTTGTCGTAAACGATGGAGTCGTCGCGAGCAATGTGGACAACTCCGGCCGCGGATGGTCGTTCGCGAAAGATACCGGCGTCGTGACGATTTCCGCCGACGCCGTCGTGCAGGGTTTCTCCACGAACGGCGAATACCGCATCGTCGTTCCGTCGGCTTCGAGCGCGTCGTCCGTGACGCTCAGGAACCTGACGCTTGTCGGGCCGGTCAAGCAGAACGCCTCCACGATTGATTTCGAGCGCGATGTCGCGCTCGTGCTCTCCGGCTCCAACACGGTTGCGACGGCGGGGAAGTATTCCGCCGGCATCGAGGTGGCAAGCAGCGCGACGCTGACCATCCGCGCGGCGGACGCGACAAGCGCGTCCCTCCCGTCCTTGACGGCGACCGGCGGACAATACGGCGCGGGCATCGGCTCGGCGGGCGGCTTCACCCTGCCCGGCAAGATCGTGATCGAGAGCGGTGAAATCGTTGCGGCGGGCGGTGCGAAAGCCGCGGGCATCGGCGGCGGCGTCTCGGCGAATCTCGTCGCGGACGGCATCGTCATCACGGGTGGCCGCGTCACCGCCACCGGCGGCACGAGCGCCGCCGGCATCGGGGCCGGCTACGGCTCGGTCACGATTCCCGGCGGCGCCGTGAAGATTTCCGGCGGCACGGTCCTCGCCACCCACGGCGGCTCCATCGGCCAGGGCGGCGACCTCGTCCAGAGCGCGGGCAACACCGTTTCGGTCTCGGGCTCCGCAAAGACGTTTGTCGTCACCGGCGGCAGCGTCCACGGCGCGAACCTCAAGGTCGAGCCCACCCCGTTCGACGCCGACGGCGCACAGCTGCGCTACTGGCTCTTCGAGGGTCTCGAGCCCGGCGCGACGCCGGTCTTCGGGGAGGGTCTCCCCGCCGGCTACGGCCTAAGTGGCGTCGTCGCGGACGCGACCGGCTCCGTCTGCCTGTGGCTGCCGAGCACGAACGCCGTGCGCAGCGTGAACCTGGACGGCAAATACTTCTCCGGCGGCGGCGCCACGAACAACGTCTTCTCGATCGAGTCCGGCTCCGACGAGCCGCCCGACTCCATCCGCGAGGACGGCCGGACGAAGTGGCGCGTCGCGGTCCCCGCGCTGCTGGTCGGGGAGACGACGGCGATCCTCGGCCTCGAGGCCGCCGGCGTGTCGTCCGCCATCCCGGGCCCCGACGGCCGGGCGTTCCTCTACCTGCCGGACGGCGACTACGCCTTCTCCGCCGGCGGGTTCGACTACGCCGCGGCCGTCGCCGGCGCCGCCGTCGACGCGGAGCTGCTGCGCGTCGGCGTGGCGGTGAACGGCGTCGACGCCGCCGCGCTCGGCGGCGAGGGCTGGGCGTTCCTGCCCGGCGAACACGTCCTCGCGCTCACCAACGCCGGACCCTTCGCGATCTCCGGCGCGGCGACGAACGTCGGCGTCCGCGCGGAGGCCGACTGCGCCGCGACGCTCGGCGGCCTCGCGCTCACCAACGGCGCCGCGCGCCTCGTGCCGTTCGAATGCGGCGGGCGCGCCGTCGCGCTGTCCCTCGCCGGCACGAACGTCCTCGCGAGCGCCGTCGACGGCCTGCCCGGCATCCGCGCGGCGGGCGCGTCGGCGCTCGTCCTCTCCGAGGCCGCCGAAGGGGCGTCGCTCGACGTCCTCGGCGGCCGATACGCGGCCGCCCTCGGCGGCGGCGCCGGGGAGGCGGCCGGCTCCGTCGCGATCGAGGGCGGCGCCGTGACCGCGCAGGGCGGCTACTACGGCGCGGGCATCGGCGGCGGCAACGAGGCCTCCGGCGGCACGATTGCGATCCGGGGCGGCACGGTCGCGGCGACCGGCGGCCAGAACGGCGCGGGCATCGGCGGCGGCCGGACCTACGACACGCCCGGCGGGGCGGACGGCGGCGACGTCACGATCGAGGGCGGCACCGTGACGGCGACCGGCGGCTTCGCGTCGGCCGGCATCGGCGGCGGCCTCGGCGGCCCCGGCGGCACGATCCGGATCCTGGGCGGCTCCGTGAGGGCCATCGGCCACAACCTGAGCGCCGGCATCGGAGGCTCCTGCGCCCCGGGCGGAACGATCGAGATTTCCGGCGGCACCGTGCGGGCCAGCAGCAGCTCCGGCGCGGGCATCGGCGGCGGCGACGACTCCGCCGGCGGCACGATCACGATCTCGGGCGGCGAAGTGACGGCGAGCAGCGGCGCCTACGGCGCAGGGATCGGCGGCGGCGACGGCGGCGCCGGCGGCACGATCGCAATTTCCGGCGGCGTCGTGAAAGCCAGCGCCAGCGACGGGGCCGGCATCGGCGGCGGCCGGGACGGCGCCGGCGGCACGATCGGCATTTCCGGCGGCGCCGTGGAGGCGAGCGCGCAGAAGGGCGCCGGCATCGGCGGCGGCCACGGCGCCGCGGCCGGCATGATCGAGATCTCCGGCGGCATCGTGGCGGCCACGTGCTTCGACGACAGCGCGGCGATCGGCGGCGGATGCAACGGCACCGGCGGCACCGTCGCGATCTCCGGCGGCACCGTGACGGCGACCGGCTACAACAGCGACTTCCACGTCGGAAGCGGCAACGGCGGATCGGTGCAGTCGGTCGCGTTCTCCGGCGGCTCGATCCACACGACCCCCGCCCGGGTCTCCCCCGCCGCGTCGAACCTCCTCGCCCGGGCCGTCTACCCGGTGGACTTCCTCGTCGGCGCGGCGAATGTCAGGATCGAGACGTTCTCGATCGACACGCCGCCGCTCGACTACGGCGCCAACGACCTCTACACGGACGAAAACGGAATCCTGCGCGCGTGGCTGCCCGACGGCCGCTGGCTGCTCGACCTCAAGGCGGAGGGCGGCGAGACGGAGCGCTGGCTCGCGGTCGTCGACGGCGAGAACGCCCTCGCCGCCCGCTACGCGCCGGGCTCCGTCGGCTTCTTCGTGAACGGGACGGACGTCGGCGAGGTCGTCGGCGAAGGCTGGACCTTCGACACCGTCCGCGGCGGCCTGACGCTCTCCGGCGACGGTCCCTTCGAGCTTTCCGGCACGCTCACGAACGCCACCGTGGCCATCGCGGCCAATTGCGCCGTCACGCTCTCCAACGCCGTGGTGGACGCTTCGGCCGTCACGAACGCGGGCGCGATCCACCTCGCCTCCGGCGTGACCGCGACGCTCTCGCTCGTGGGCGAAAACGCCGCGACGGGCGGCGTCGGCCGCGCGGGCGTCACCGTCCCCGACGGCGCGACGCTCACGATCGACAAATCCAACCTTTCAACCCTTCAACCTTTCAACCTTTCAACTCTCGCCGCAGCAGGCGGCGAGGGCGCGGCCGGCATCGGCGGCAACTCCGGCGCCGCCGCCGGCACGATCCGCATCGCGGGCGGCGTCGTCTCCGCCACCGGCGGCGCGTCCGGCGCGGGCATCGGCGGCGGCTCCTACGCGGGCGAACAGTCCTGCCGCATCGAAATCTCCGGCGGCTTCGTGACCGCGACGGCCGGCGAGGGCGCCTACGCCATCGGCGCCGGCGTCCGCGACGGCGCGTTCAGCTCCGACTTCGGACACGTCGCGATTTCGGGCGGAACCGTCCGGCCGGTCCACTCCAGCGCGCTCGGCATCGGCAGCGGCGCGGACAAGGCGACGTCCAACTTCAATTCGTTCCGAATCTCCGGCGGCGCCATTTTCACCGACCGCGGCGCCGTTTCGCCGGTGGCGTGGAGCGTCGGGCTCCAGAGCCTCGCCTATCCCGTCGATTTCGACCTCGGCGAGCCCGATGCGCCCGTGAACGCCTCGATTCCGCTCGCGAGCGGCGACTCCGCCGTTGGATACGGTCTCCACGACGTCCGCACCGACGCGCGCGGCGTCGCGCGGCTGTGGCTCCCCGAGGGCAACCGCCTCGTGACGGTCGACGGCGTCCTCTGGCGGGTCTCGGTCTCGCCCAACGGCTCGTCGGCCGGGCCGTGGCACGCGAACCTCACGGTGAACGGCGCCGGCATCGAGTCCCTGTCCGGCGAGGGCTGGAACCTGGACGTGGCGACGATGGTCGTCCACCTCACGGGCGCCGGTCCCTTCGAACTCTCCGGCGAAGAGGAGGGGGCCGCCGTCTCCGTCGAAACCTCCTGCGCCGTCGTCCTGAAGGACGTCACGCTCGCGACCGGCGAAACCGGCCCCGCGGCGCTCGACTTCCGCGACGACGTCACGGCCACGCTGGAGCTCGTCGGCACCAACTCCCTCGCGAGCGGACGGAACCAGGCCGGGCTCGCCATCGCGGAAACGGCCTCGCTCGTCATCCGCGGCGACGGCTTCCTCTCCGCGACCGGCGGCGAAAACGGCGCCGGCATCGGCAACGAGAACGGTGCCCACGGCGGCTCGCTGTCCATCGAGGGCGGCGTCGTCGAGGCGCAGGGCGGGTACCTCGCCGCGGGCATCGGCGGCGGCGCGGGCCGCGGCTGCGGCTCGATCCGGATCTCGGGCGGCGAAGTCACCGCCACCGGCGGCGGATACGGCCCCGGCCTCGGCGACGGCAGCTACGGGACCTACTCCTCTTCGCGTTGCGGCACGGTCGAAATCTCCGGCGGCGTCGTGACGGCCCGCGGCGGGGCGGAAGGCGCGGGCATCGGCGGCAACATGACCGCCTACAACTGGGAGCAAGTGGCCAAGGTGGTCGTCTCCGGCGGCGTCGTGACCGCGACCGGCGGCACGAACGGCGCCGGCATCGGCGGCAGCGCCCGCAGCTCGGCCGACGTGACGATCTCCGGCGGCGTCGTGACGGCGACCGGCGGCTACCACGGCGCCGGCATCGGCGCCGGCGAAGGCAGCTACGGCATGACGTATCCCGCCGGCACGGTCCGCATCTCCGGCGGCATCGTCTCGGCGACCGCCGGCGAGGGCGCCCACGGCATCGGCGGCGGCTACCTCTCCGACCGCGGCTCGGTCGAGATCACCGGCGGCACCGTGGCCGCCGCGGGCGGCGAGGGCGGAATGGACGTCGGCATCGTCGGCCCCAGCGGCGTGGCCGGCAGCGTCGTCTTCGGCGGCGGCTCCATCCTCGCCGACATGGCCAAGGTGAAGCCGGCCGCGAAGAACGCCGCCGGCGAGGCGGTGTGGCGCGTCGACGTGGCCGTCCCCGACCCCGATCCGGCCCGCGCCGTCGCCGTCACCGGACTCGACGGCTATGGCGTCGCCGACATCTACCCCGACGCGAACGGCGACATCCACCTCTGGCTCCCCGACGGAACCTACGACTTCGAGGTCGACGACACCCCCGTCCACGAGGAGGTGGACGGCTCGTCCGTCTTCCTCCCGCTCGGCGTCGCCGTCGACGGCGTGGACGTCGGCCACGGCTCGGGCCCGAACTGGACTCTGGACGCCGAGAAGCGCATCGTCCTCGCCGGCGCCTGCGTCGTCTCCGGCACGAACACGCTCGACGGCCTCTCGATCCGGTTCGAGACCTCCGACGAGATCGTCTTCTCGAACGCCTGCATCCGGTCCCAGCAGGGATTCGCGGTTGCGACGAACGTGAGCGCCGTCGTCCGCGGCATCGGCCGCAACGTCGTCGCGCCCACCTACTGGCCGCGGCTCCTCGAAGAGGGCGCGAGTTTCACCGTCGCGGGCGGAACGTTCATGTTCCGGAGCGAGGAAACGTTCACCATCCTCGGCGGCTCCGTGACAGGGATCCAAACCTATTACGCCCGGCCCCAAAACGCAGACGGCGCCGCCCTCTGGTGCGCGGACGTCCCCGGCTTCGCGCCCGGCGCGGCCGTCGGCCCGCTCCATGGCCTGCCGGAATACTACGACACGACCGAGCTCTTTGCGGACGACGGCGGCGCGCTCCACCTCTGGCTGCCCGAGGGCCTCTACGTCGCCACGAACGCCGTCGACGGCGCCAAGTGGACGATCCGCATCGGCCCGGAGGGCGAGACGACCGTCGTCGCGTGGAACGACGACTTCACCGTGAACGGCGTCAACATCGCGCAGCTCTCCGGCGAGGGCTGGGACTTCGCGACAAACGTCCTCACCCTCGCCGGCACCGGGCGCTACACCGTCCGCGGAACGAACGAGCTTGGCGGCGTGCGCATCGTCGTCGCCTCGGATGCGACCGTCGAGCTCGCAGGCGTCTCGCTGCGCGCGGAGGCGCCCTTCGCCCTCGGAAACGGCGTCGCGGCGACCGTCCTGCTCAACGGTTCGGGCAATCGGCTCGTCGCGACGCGCTCCACGGCCGCCGGGCTCTTCGTCCCGGAGACCGCGTCCCTGACGATCACCAACGCGACCGTAGACGCGAAGCTCGTCGCCATCGGCGGCGGCTCCGGCGCGGGCATCGGCACCCCCAACGGCGACAACCTCAGGTCTGGCTCCATCACCATCGCCGGCGGAACCGTCGAGGCGCACAGCAGCGCGACCGACGACCAGGGCGAGGCCGCCGCCATCGGCGCCGGGCGAGGCGGGAAGGCCGGCACGATCCGCATCACCGGCGGCAGGGTCTACGCCTACGCCGGCTCGAAATACGGCTACGCCTCCGCGGCCATCGGCGGATCCCTCCGGATGGCGGAGACCTACACCGGCGGCCTCGTCGAAATCTCCGGCGGCACCGTCTACGCCTGCGGCGGGCGCCAGGACGCCGACGTCTTCGCCTCCGACATCGGCGACGGCCTGACCTACTCCCAATCCTACGACAACAACGTCCCCGTCGTCATCACGGGCGGCAGCGTCGTCCTCGCCCACTTCGACTCGGAGAAGGAGCGCTTCACGCAGAGCCAGTGCGCCGTGACGAACCTGGCGCACGACGCCGCCGGCAACGTCCTTCACGCCGTGGTCGTCCCCCTCGGCACGCCCGACGCCGCGGTCGCCGGTCTTGTGCTCCCGGCTTCAGCCGGGAGTTACGGCACGCGCGACCTCTACGCCGACGCAAACGGTGACCTCTACCTCTGGCTCCCCGACGGCGACTACGCCTTCACCGTCGACGGCGCGCGCTGGACCGCGACCGTCGACGGCGCCGACACCGTGGCGCAACTCGTGAAGAGCCCCGCCCCGGACTCCCTCCACATCGAGGCCATCGAAGTCGCCCCCGGCTCCGTGACCCTGACCGTCTCGGCCGAGCCGGACGGCTGGATCACCGCCGAAACCGCCCCGCTCCTGCGCGTCCGCGCCTCCGAGACCCTCCCCGTCTCCGCGGGCGAGCTCCTCGACGCCTCGGACGTCGTCGCCACGTCCAACGCCGACGGCACCGCGACCCTTGCGCTCCCGGCCCCCGACCCCGCCACGCGCTTCTACCGCGTCGAGGTCCCGTAGCCCGCCGCCCCGTGGCGGGGTACCGGGAAAGCCGCCGTCCAGGCGGCGGGGAATTGCGGCGCAGCCGCCAAGATGGCGGCTCTCCCAAAATCCGCCGCCGAAGCCGCCGCTCCAGCATGCCCGACCCGCCAACCTGTAACATTTCGCCGGACTGCGTGTAAACAGGGCAAAAGCGATTTCACCACAAAGGAAAACAGACATGGCCGTCAATCTCGTCAATGCTCAGTTCGACAAATTCGTGGCGTTCGCCAGCGCGCAGGCGCAGGCCGGCAACGCGTCGGCAGTCGCCCGCGACGGCAATGCCGCCAACGGCGCCGCGCCGCTCGCCGGACGCACCATCGTGACCGCCGCCGGCGGCGACAAGGGCCCGCTGCGCCGCTCGCAGGCCGACAAGGACGCGAACGACGCGGTGCGCACGCTTTTCCGCCAGACGATCGCCGACATGTTCGGCGGCGAGGCGAAGATCCCCGAGAGCGTCAGGAAGGCGATGAACCTCGGCGACTACGGCCGCGGCCGGCCGCTCACCGCGCGCCGCATCATCGCCGTCAAGACCGCGATCGACCGGCTCTACTCGCCGAACATCGAATTCAACAACGCGCTCGCGGACGCCGTCCGGCTGGGGCGGTTCAACCGGCTTCCCGACGAATTGCTGGCTTGCTTCGACGAGGTCGCGGACGACCTGCGCGCGCGCTTCGGCACGGCCGTCGTGCCGCAGGGCGCCAAGCTCTGGGACATCCTGAACCCGACCAACGTCGCGAGCGAGCTCAAGGAGCTGTGCAACGCGATGAGCGCGCGCGGCGAGGTCGTCGACTTCCGCGACGTCGCGAACCTCTACGGCGACGCGGCGCTCAAGCGCCGCGCGCTGATCGTGGCCGGCGACCGCATCCTCGCGCAGGTTCGCGCGCACAACCCGGATTTCTCGTTCACCGAGCTG
>JAFTHC010000249.1 GCA_017457625.1 Kiritimatiellia bacterium | reverse complement strand
GCCGCCGCCGCCGAGCGCGGTGATCGCGAAGTCCGCGCCATCCGCAATGCTCGACGGCGAACCGCCCGCGCTCAGCGCCTGGCCGCCCGCGCCGACCGTGATCGTGTAGGTGCCGGCCGCGAGATTGGTGGTTCCCGTGAGGAAGCCGCCCGCGCCGCCGCCGCCGCCGGAGTTGTTGTCGCGCGTCTGGCCGCCCGCGCCGCCGCCGCCGACGACGAGGTAGCGCACCGTGACCGGCTCGGAAAGCGTGAACGTCCCGCTCTGCGTGAACGTGTGGACGACGTCGTGCGACGCGCCCGAGAGCTGAACGACCTTGTCGCCGCCTTCGGCCGCCGCGCCGACGGGTAGGTCGGGAAGCCGGAACGTGGTTTCGGCCGGCGTCGAGAAGACGCCGAGATTGTTCTTCGCGACGACGCGGACGTGGAACGTCAAACCGGCCGGATAGGAGGAAAGCGGAATCGAAACCGTCTGGCCGGGCGTCGCGGCGGCATCCGCGACGTTCGTCGCCGCCGTGTCGAGGCCCGCGGCCGAGAGGGCCGTCTGGTAGAAGACGCCCGTCGTGTCCGCGTCCGCGCCGATGGAGGCGAGAAAGACCTTGACGGCCGGATTCACGCCCGTCGTCTCGACCGTGACCGTGATCTTCGGCTCGGGCGCCGCCTGCACGGGATCGATCCGCAGGATCAGCACGCCGCTGCCGCCGTTGCCGCCGGCATAGTGCGAGTTCGAACTGCCGCCGCCGCCGCCGCCGTAGCCGTCGCGGCCCTGCTGCTTCAGGCCGGCCGCGACCATCGCCTCGTCGGTCATGGCGCTGCTGTGGCTCCAGCCGCAGCCCCAGATCCATCCCTCGGTCGCGAGCGTCGACTGGTCGCCGCCCCAGCCGGCAAGGCCGTTGAAGCCGCCGGAGCCGCCGCCGGGCCCGTAGTATTCCGTCGTGCCCGTGATGTCGCTTGCGCGGCCGGGGCCGCCGTCGGCCTGGCGCTGCGTGCCGTTGCCGCGGCCGATGTTCACCGCGGCGGGCGAACCGCCCGCGCCGCCGCCGCCGCCGGGAGCGTCGCCCTCCTGCGCCGTGGCGGGGTAGCCCTGGCCCTCCACGCCCTGGCCGGGGTTGCTCCAGCCGCCGCCGCCGCAACCGCCGTCGAGGCCGGCGCCGTTGTTCCACGCGCCGGCGCCGCCGCCGCCGTAGGCCAGGAGCATCGGATCGCCGGCCCCGTCGCGCATGAGCGACGTGTCCCCGCCGTTCGTTCCCTTGACGCCGGTCGTGCTGCCGCCGGTTCCGCCGACGCCGACGACAACCGAGTAGACGCCCGACCGGAGCGTGACGCCGCTCCGGTCGATCACGCCGCCGCCGCCGCCGCCCGGCGCGCAGTCGCCGCCGCCGCCGCCGCGGCCGCCCACGACGAGGATGCGCGCCGTGACGTCTTGGGGAATCGTGATCGTGCCGTCCGAGAGGAACTTCACGACCGTGGACTGGTCGGAGAGGACGTCGGTCGTCACGCTCGCGCCGGTCGTTTCGAACGTCGCGGGCGCGAGCGACGCCGCGTGCGCGCCGGAGGAGCACAGGAACAGGAGCGCGCCCGCCATGGCGGCGAAGCGGCCCCACGCGAGGTGGAGTTTGTCGGTCTTCATGGTTTCGGTTTTCCCGTCGCGTCCCGCCCGACCCGGGCGACTCGCGACGCGCTCAATGTTACCGCAACTCTCGCGCGCGTGTCAAGCAACACTCCAATCCCACCGTGGAAAAAGTTTGGCGGCCGGCGGAATCCGGAAAACCCGCGGACACGGCGGCCGCGCGGACGTTGCGGTTCAGCGGCCGATGTCGGTGCGGCGGCCGCGGCCGGGAAGGGGCTCCGGGGGCGGCGGAGGCGATGCGGACGGGAGGATGCGCCAATGGGCCTGGGCGACTGCGCGCGGGACGAGGCCGCGGTAGTGGCGCTCCAACAGGTCCGTGCCGCGGCCGTGGCCGAGGTTGAGCGCGGTGGCCGCGGCGTTCCGGAACGCGCCGACGTGCATCGTGGCGTAGGTGTGGCGCATGACGTTGTGCGCCGCATCGTTGCCCCAGGAAAGGCCGGCGGGTTCCAGCCATTTCTTTTTCCACTCCAGCAGCCGGAACGGCTGCGCCACGATGCGCCCGGCGGGGCGGGCGGCGGTCGCGGCGGCCGTCCAGCCGCGCCACAGCCGCAGCCACGCGACCGCGTTGGCCTCCAGTTCGACGAGCCGGGGCCTGCGCCCGTTCGTGTAGCCTTTCGGGCGCGGGATGCGGAGAGTGCCGGCCTCCAGATCGAGGTCCTCCCACCGGGCGCGGAGGATTTCCACGGTGCGGACGCCGGCGAAGAAGCCGAGCGCCAGGCTCGCCCCGACGGCGCCTTCGAGAGGGCCCGGATGGGCTTCCGCCGTCCGCATGATGCGCTCGACCCGGTCCGGGAGGAAGTGGGCCGGCTCGCGCCAGTCGACCCGGCGCGGCCCGAGCGTCCGGAGCGGCGAGCGTTCGACGAGCTTCTCGCGCGCCGCCCAGTTCAGGCACAGGCGCAGCCGGCGGAAGAGCGAGTTCCAGGAGTCCGCCGAACCGAACTCGGCGAGCGCCTTCTCGACCTGCGCGTCGGTGAGGCCGGCGACTTCCGTTTCCGGGCCGAGTTTGCGGCAGAAGAAACGCTCCGCGCATTCGAGCGCCCCGATGCTCCGCCGCTGCGCCGGCGCGTATCGCTCGCGGCGCAGCTCGAACATCGCGCGCAGCGTGAGCGGCGGCCGCGTCCGGGCCGCCTTCCCCGCGCCCCGCAGATGGCGCGCCGCCAGTTCCGTCAGCGTCGCCGCGCCGGGGACGGCGTCGAGGACGGCGATGGCGTGGAGCGCGTCGGCGAGCGCCGCCGCGCTCGCGCACCCGGCGAGAAGGCGGTCCGCCTTCGCGGCGGCTTTCCGGCAGGAGGGGATTCGTTTCACGGGCCGGTTCCGGACGGGAAGATGTTCCAGTAGGCCGAGGCGACGGCTTTGGGGACGAGGCCCCGGTAGTGCTTTTCGAGCATGTCGGTCGAACGCCCGTGGCCGAGGTTGAGCGCGGTGGCCGCGGCGTTCCGGAAGGCTCCCACGTGCATCGTGGCGTAGGTGTGGCGCATGACGTTGCGCGTCCGGCCGCCGTCCCAGGAAAGCCCCGCCGGCTCCAGCGTTTCGCGCTTCCAGCGCGTGAAGAGGTCCGGCCGCGGGACGAGGGGTCCGGCGGGCGGACGGCCCCGGCGCCGGACGGTCGTCCACCGCCGCCACCGGCGCAGCCACGCCACGGCGTTCGCCTCCAGCTCGACGAGGCGGGGCCTGCGGCCGCTCGTGTATCCTTTCGGCCGGGGTATGCGAAGGACCGCGCCGTCGAGGTCGAGATCCTCCCACGCGGCCCGCTCGATTTCGACCGACCGGACGCCGGCGAAGAACCCGAGCGAGAGCCGCATGCCGACGGCGGCGAGGAGCGGCCCCGGCGCCGCTTCGGACGCGCGGAATATCTTCTCGACCTTGCCCGGGGGGAACCACGCCGGCTCCCGGCAGGTCGTCGGACGCCGCTCGAGCGAACCGGCGAAGGCCAGGTCCGTCAGGCCTTCGCGGTTGCCCCACCGCAGCGCCGTCCCGACGATCTTGACGAAGCCGTTGTAGGTGCGCGCCGACGCGAACGGGACGGCCGCTTCGCGCACGTCCGCGGCCGAAAGCGCCTCCACCGGCATCTCGGGTCCGAGCGCCCGGCACAGGACGCGGGCCGCCCACCGCACCAGTCCGCGCGTGGCCGTCTGCTCTTCGCGGTAGTGGTCGTGGAAGCGCTCGAAGAACGCGCGGAGCGTGAGGGGCTCCGGGCGGCCCGGCTCGGCGCCGGCGCGCCGGGCACGCTCGTGGGCGAGCGCGAGCTCGGAGAGCGTCGTGTCGCATCCGGCCGCGTCCAGCATCGCGAGCGCGTGCAGCGCGTCGAACAGCCGCCGCCGGTCGAACAGCGGGGCCACGGCCGCCGCGATGCGGCCTTCCAGTTGCGGGAACGCGGACCGCGCCGCGCGTCGTGTCGATGCCATGCGTTTTCCTTTCGTGCGGTTTCCGCGGAACTCTACCCCGTTCGGCCGCGACGTTCAATCGCTCCGCGGTCTTGCGGAGGCGCGGGGGGTCTGCTAGAATCCGCCGCGAAACGCGCCACCGGAGAAACGCCATGATTCTCGACACGCTCGAAAACTCGTCCCTCTACGAACGGCTCGGACCCGGGTTCGCCGCCGCGTTCGCGTGGCTGCGCCGGCACGGCGCGGCCGCGGCCGGGGCGCCCGTCGAAATCGGCGGCGGGCTCGCCGTGGCGCGGCCCGGCGCCTACGTGACGCACGGGCGCGACGCCGCGAAGTTCGAATGCCACCGCCGCTTCGCCGACGTGCAGTTCGTCGCGGCGGGCGAGGAAATCGTGGAGGTCGCGCCCCCCGCCGAGCTGCGCCCCGTCGCGCCCTACGATCCGGCCGCCGACGTCGCGTGGTTCGCCTCGGACGCGCCGCGGCGCGGCGTCCTCCTCCCCGCCGGGTCGTTCCTCGTCCTGTGGCCGCACGAGGCGCACCAGCCGGGCATCGCCGCGCCGCGCGGGCCGTGCGCCGTCCGCAAGGTCGTCGTGAAGGTCGATCTCGGACGCGACGCCCCCGCCCGGGAGGCGCTCGCGTGAACGCCGCGCCCGCCCCGGCCGGCCCGGCCGCCGCGTTTCTCGCCCCCGCGCGCCGGCGCTTCTGGCTCGTCTCCGACCTGCAGCAGCGCGAGCCGGAACTGGCGCGGGCGTGCATGACGGCCGCCGTGGACGACTTCCTTTCGCTCGGCCTCGCCGTCGACGCGGTCTGCTACCTGGGCGACTCCACCGAAGGCCCGGACCCGGCGCACCTGCGCGCGATGGCCGACATGCAGGTCGGGCAGCTCGCGCGCGTGGACGCGCCGGTCTGGTTCGTGACCGGCAACCACGAATACGACTACCACCGCAACTGCGGCGAACGCGGCCGCGTCACGATCCCGATGCGCGAGCGCGTCCTGCGCGAAGCGCGGTGGCACGTCCCGCCGACCGTCCGCGACTGGCTGCTCGTGGCGGATTTCGGCGACCTGGCGCTCGCGCTCTTCTCCGACCACGCCGCGCCGGACGGCTCGTGGTTCTGCGTCCACGGCGGCGCGAGCGACGGCGCGCGCCGAATCCCCTACCCCGACCCGGAGGCGCCGGCGCGCGCCCGCGCCGCGATCGCCGCGCTGGGCAAGCCCGTCTTCACGATGTCGCACTACGCCTTCCCCGGCGGCAACCGCGCCTCCGAGCTCATGGGCGAGCTGCTGCCGCTGCCGGAGAACGTCGTCGCGCACTTCTACGGGCACTGCCACGTCGGCGACTTCCGGTGGGGCGGCAAGGACTGCCTGCGCCAGGTTTCAGGCATCGACGGCTCCGCGCTCTCGCAGTTCGACGTCGCCTCGCTCGAAAGCCGCCGCGGGGACGCCGTCCGCTCCGCCGTCCTGGAATGGCACGGGGGCGCCTCCTTCGGCGTCTTCTTCCGCAACCACACGGCCCGCGCGTGGGAGAAGTGCCACGTCGAGCTCCGCCGCCCCGGCCGCGGCGCCTGACGGGCGGACCCGCGGCGCGCGCCGGCGTTGCGCGGCGCGGCGCGGTGCGGTAGAATCCCCCGCCATGAACGCTCCGCTCAACCCCAAGTTCCCCTTCCTCCTCCACGGCGGCGACTACAACCCCGACCAGTGGCGCCACGTCCCGGGCGTCCTCGACGAGGACTTCCGCCTCTTCCCGCTCGCCGGGATCAACTCGGTCTCCGTCGGCATCTTCTCCTGGACCGCGCTCGAGCCCGAGGAGGGCCGCTACGAGTTCGGCTGGCTGGACGACGTGATGGACCGCTGCGCCGCGCGCGGCATGGCGGTCGTCCTCGCCACGCCCTCCGGCGCGCGTCCCGCGTGGATGGCGCGGAAGTATCCCGAGGTCCTCCGCATGAACTGGCCCGAGTCGGTCGCGCCCGCGCGCAACCTCTGGAGCGGCCGCCACAACCACTGCCCGACCTCGCCCGTCTACCGCGAAAAGGTCCGCCGGATCGACGAAGCGCTCTCCGCGCGCTACGGCAAGCACCCCGCGCTCGCGTTCTGGCACCTCTCCAACGAATACTCCGGCGAGTGCCGCTGCCCGCGCTGCCTGGCCGCGTTCCGCGACTGGCTCCGCAAAAAATACGGCTCGCTCGACGCGCTCAACGCGGCGTGGTGGACCGGCTTCTGGAGCCACGGCTACACGGACTGGGACCAGATCGAGCGCATCGACCCGTGCCTCGACGGACTCGTCCTCGACTGGAAGCGCTTCGTCTCCGACATCACCGCCGACTTCGTCCGCATGGAGGCCGGGGCCGTCCGCCGCCACGCGCCGGGCGTCCCCGTCACGACGAACCTGATGGCGCACTACGACGGCCTCGACTACGCGCGCATCGCGCCCGAAATCGACTTCGTCTCGTGGGACTGCTATCCGCAATACCACGAGCGCCCCGGCGAAACGGAGGCCCTTCCCGCGCGCTTCGGCCTCTCGCACGACTACATGCGCTCGCTCAAGCCCGGCAAGCCGTTCCTGCTGATGGAGTCGTGCCCCGGGCCGACCAACTGGTATCACCACAACCGCCTCCTGCGCCCCGGCCAGCACCGGCTCAAGTCGCTCCAGGCCGTCGCCCACGGCTCCGACTCCGTGCAGTATTTCCAGATCCGCAAGGGGCGCGGCGGCGCCGAGAAGTTCCACGGCGCCGTCATCGACCACGAGGGCACCGAGCGCACGCGCATGTTCCGGGAAGTCGCCCGGGTCGGCCGCGACCTGAAGGCCCTGCAACCCGTCCTCGGCTCGCTCGTCCCCGCGCGCGTCGCGGTCGTCTTCGACCGCGAGAGCGACTGGGCGCAAAAGGCGTCCGCCGGCCCGAGCGACGCCGTGAAGCAGCACTACTTCGACACCGTCGCGCGCCACTACCGCCCCTACTGGAAGCGCGGCATCCCCGTGGACGTCGTGAACGGCGACGCGCCGCTGGAGGGCTACGACCTGGTGATCGCCCCGAACCTCTTCATGCTGCGCGACGGCTTCGCGGAGCGCGTCGGGCGCTTCGTCGAGGCGGGCGGCACGTTCGTCGCCACGTGGCTCACGGGCGTCGTCGGCCCCACCAACCTCTGCTTCCGCGGCGGCTTCCCCGGGCCGCTGCGCAAGGTCCTCGGCGTCTGGGCCGAGGAGACCGACTACCTCTACGACGACGAGCGCAACTCGATCGAATGCGCCGCCGGCAACGCGCTCGGCCTGCAAGGTTCCTTCGGGACGGGAACCGTCTGCGAAATCGTCCATCCCGAGGGCGGCGCGCAAGTCGCCGCGACCTACGGGCGCGACTTCTACGCCGGCTCGCCCGCGCTCGCCGTGAACCGCTTCGGCAAGGGCGAGGCGTGGTATCTGGCGACCTGGGGCGACGACGCCTTCCTCGACGCCTTCCACGCCGCGCTCGCCGCGCGCCGCGGCCTTCGCCGCGCGCTCGAGGCGGACCTGCCCGACGGCGTCTGCGCCAACGTGCGCGAGAACGACGCGGGCGGGCGCTTCGTCTTCGTGACGAATTTCGCGGGCGAGCCGCGCGCCGTCGACCTGGGACCCGCCCCGCGCAAAAACCTCCTCGACGGCGGCGCGGTCCTCTCCGGCACCGTCACCCTCCCGCCCTTCGGCGTCCTCGCGCTCGCGGAATCGTAGAACGGATCCGCGCCGGCGGGGCCCTCCCGGCCGGCGCGGCGTGGGTTGGCATGGATTCGGCCGCGTTTCTTCTCGTCGCGCTGTCGGCGCTTTCGCTCGGGTTCTACAACGTCGCCTGCAAGCATGCGGTGCGCGACAACTCGGCCGTGGACGTGCTGCTGTGGTCGTCCGCGGCGGGGTTCGTCTCGTTTCTCGCGGCGGCCGCGGCGGACGGCGGGGCCGCCGGCCTCGCCGAAGCGGCGCGCGCGGCGCCGGCCGCGCGCTGGATGCTCGCGGGCAAGGTGGTGCTTGTCGGGTCGAGCTGGGCGGCGGGCTACCTCGCGATGCGGCGCCTGCCGATTTCGCTCGCCGCGCCCGTGCGCGCCACGGCGCCGCTCTGGACGCTCCTCGGCGCGATCGCGCTCTACGGCGAGACGCCCGGCCCGGTCCGCGCGCTCGGGATGCTGCTGATGGTCGCGGGCTACGTCCTGCTGGCCGCGCTCGGCTCGCGGGAGGGCTTCTCCTGGCGCGGCCGCGAGATGGGGCTCGTCGCGCTCGGGACGCTGCTCGGGGCGGCGTCCGCCCTCTACGACAAGTTCCTGCTCGCGCATGCCGGGCTTCCGCCGCGGACGGTCCAGCTGCACTTCAGCGCGGGGCTCGTGCTGCTCTTCGGCGCGGTCTGGCTCGCCCGGCGCGCGGTCTGGCCGGCGGCGGAACGCTCGCCCTTCCGGTGGCGCTGGTCGATCCCGCTCGTCGGCGCGCTGCTGATCCTCTCCGACGCGCTCTACTTCCGCGCCGTCGCGATCCCGGGCGCCGACATCTCGCTCGTTTCCGTCTTCCGGCGCACGAGCTCCGTCGTATCGTTCCTCGTCGGCGGACTCCTCTTCCGCGACCTCGCGCTGCGCCGGAAGGCGCTCGCGCTGCTGTTCGTCCTCGCCGGCGCCGCTCTCGCGGCATTGTGACCCGACCGCCCCGCGACGGACCGTTCACGCGTTTTCGGCAAGAACCTTGCGGCGCGACGGATTCGGCCTGGCGCGCCCGAGAGGCGCGGCGCCGGATGCCGGGGCCCGGCGCCGCTTGAGCGCCGGGGCGCCGCGTGCTAGAATCGGCCCCGTCGCACGCGCCATGGAAACGGATGTCCGGAAAAGCGGTTGGGAGGAGGAAATCTTCGCGCGGTTGCCGCGCGAGGCGGCGGAGCTCGTCGCGCAGCTTCTCGTGGAAGCGGGCGACGAGTCGAGCCGCGCCCTCTCGCGCCGCGTGACGGAGCGGCTCGGCTTCTCGCTTTCGTCCGCGCCGCCCGGCGCCGGCGTCTTCGGCGGCCTGCCGTTCTTCCCGTTCGAGGAGCGCAAGCGCAAGCCGCCGAACCTCGCGGCCTGCCAGCCGCTCGACCCGGACGAAACCGGCGCCTGGTTCCGCGACGGCGGCCCTCTCTCCGACCTGCCCGGCTTCGAGCACCGCCCCGAGCAGGAGCGGCTCGCGATGGCGGTCGCGGACGCCTTTTCGGGCGGCCGCCACCTCGCGGCCGAAGCCGGCACGGGCATCGGGAAAACGATGGCCTACCTCGTCCCCGCCGCGCTCTGGGCGCTGCGCGCCGACGCGCCGGTCGTGGTGAGCACGAACACCAAGAACCTGCAGGAGCAGATCGTCCGCAAGGACCTGCCGGCGATCGCCGCGCGCCTCCGCGCCCCGCTGCGCTTCGCGCTCGTGAAGGGCCGCTCCAACTACCTCTGCCTCGCCCGCCTCGAGCGTCTCGTCGACCGGCGCGAAAGCGAGCTCGTGCAGGGCGAACTGCCCGCGCTCGCCCAGGCCGTGGTCTGGGCGTTTCTCACGCCCGACGGGGATCTGGCCTCGTTCGACCCGCCGCCGCCGCCGGACGCACCGCCCGGGCCGCGCCTGGCGGAGCGCGTCGCCTCGAACGCGGACGACTGCCGCGGCCGCAAGTGCCCGCACTGGCGCCGCTGTTTCGTGCAGCGCGCCCGCGCCCTCTCGCTCGCCGCCGACGTGGTGGTGACGAACCACGCCGTCTTCTTCTCCGAACCGCCCGACCGCCCGCTCGCGCTGCCGCGCGCCGCGCAGGTGGTGTTCGACGAGGCGCACGACCTGGAAGACGCCGCCACGGCGCACTTTTCGCGCGAGTTCGGCCCGCGCGACGTGCGCGACCTGGCGCGCCGCCTGCACCGCGCCGGGCGCCGCGGGCGCCGCGGCGCGGAGGCGACCGGCGCGCTGCCGGAGCTGGAGCGCGCGCTGCTCGCCCCCGCCGCCTCCGCCGCGCCGCCGGAACTGCGGACCGCGTTCTTCGCCGCCGTCGCCGACGCGCGCAACGCGCTGGAGGCGGTCGCGCTTTCCTCGCAGCGCTACTTCGCCGCGCTCGGCGCGCTGCCGCCCCCGGGCGAGGGCGCGCTGCGGCTCGTGCCGGCCGTGCTCGGCGGCCGCGCCTGGGCGGAGACGGTTCCGCCCCTGCAGCGCCTGCAGGACGACCTGTTCCGGCTCTCGGAAGCGCTCGACTCCCTTGCGCGCGGACTCGTTCCGCCGGCGCCCGCGGAAACCGGGCGCGACCCGGCTCCGCGGACTCCGCGTGAAATCCAGGCAACGGGACGCGACGGGCGCGACCCGGCTCCGCGGACTCCGCGTGCGATACAAGCGCCGGGAGGCGCGAAACGCGGGGCGTCGTCGCCGGCGGACCTCGGCGTGCCGGCGGACCTCGCCCTCCGCGTGGAGAGCGCGGCGGCCTCCGCCAAGGCGCTGCTGGAGACGCTGGACTTCCTCTCGGCCGCGAACGACTCCGCGTGGACGTTCTGGGTCGCGGCGGCCCGCGCGCCGGCCGCGCCCG
>JAFTHC010000248.1 GCA_017457625.1 Kiritimatiellia bacterium | reverse complement strand
CTGTATCTTTCGCCCTACGAGCCGCAGGGGGCGAAGCTCGACAAAAGGGAAATGCACATCCGCGCCCATGCGCTCGTCGATTGGGCCCTTGGGCATTCACATGATCACCTGGAGGCCTGGCCATGAGCTCGCGCCATGTTCTGTAACCTTCCGGCAATCCGCGTGTAGACAAGGCAGACAACCGTTCAACTTTTCAACCCTTCGACCTTTCAACAGGAGCAACACCATGACTGACTTCAACGTCAACGCGCTCGGCGCATTCAGGAACATCGACTTCGGCAACGCCGATGCCATCGCCAACCTCAAGCAGGGCGGCGGCGTGGAGCAGAACGGCAAGCTCGGCGGCGTCATCGCCAAGATGTTCCGCTCGTCCGCGACCGAGGCGAAAAACAACGCCGTGCGAACCGAGCTGCTCAAGGCGCTCGGCCAGGGCTTCGGCATCGCGGGCATGACCGAAAAGGACGGCAAGACGCGCTTCTCCGCCGACTTCATGGCAAAGCTGGAGAGGATCCTCGGGCGCGACGTCTTCAAGGCCGCCGACTTCAAGCTGAACAGCGACGGATCGGTCTCCTCCGGCAAGCCGCTCACGCAGCGCCGCATCCAGGCCATCGTCGAAAAGGCGGAAATCTACGCCAATACGGGCTTCAGCGTCGGGGCCTACCGGCAGAAGTTGGAGTCGATCAAGAAGGATCTCGGCATCGCCGGACTTTCCGGTGCCCAGCTCGACGCGCTCAACAAAAACGAAAAGACGCCGAGGATGACGAAGCTCTTCATCCACGTGGCCAAGTCGCTCGACTTCCTCGAGGGGCTGGAGTTCGGCAAGCCCGCCCTGGACGAGAAGACCGGCAAGCCCCTCGGCTACTACACCTACTCGAAGAACGAGGACAAGTCGTTCATCCGCCTCGACCCGACGCTGGCGTACAACCTCGAGCTGGGCGATGACGTGTCGAACTGGCACGGCAACCGCTTCGAGTTCCGCATGCCCGGCTCCAAGGAAGGCGACTACCAGCCCTTGAACGGGAACCTGGGCGACTTCGAGCACGGCTTCAACCACCAGCTCTTCCTGGCTCTCGGCGGGGAAGTCGTCCACACCGAGCGCGCCCACTTCGACAGCAGAGGCACCGACATCGAGCCGCTCAAGAAATACATCGCCCAGACCATCCAGCTCTTCGCCCAGAAGATGGTGGACGTCTACCTCGCATGCAAGGCCGAAGGCAAGATGGACGCGTTCCGCGCCCACTGCCAGGAGCCGGGCGCCTGCATGGAGGAGAAGGGCCTGCAGCTGACGAAGTTCGAGGAAACGCACTTCGCGCCGCCCGCGCAGGAGGGGGCCGGCCTGACCAAGGCCGAAGCCGCCGAGCTCGAACGCATCGCGAACCAGGCCGTCGGCGACAACGCCCCGCCGGACAAGGCCGAAGACCTGCTCTACGGCGTCATCGACGCGCTCGGCAAGGGCGACGAGACGCTCAACGCCTCCGAAAACTGGGCCGACTTCTCCGCGGCCGCCAAGGAGAAGCTCGTCGGCAAGACGGCGAAGATCGTGGTTCCGGTTCAGGCCAAACAGGACGGCCCCTATGAATTCAAGCCGCTCGTCGTGGACGGCAAGGAGGTCGTCCGCCCGCTCACCGCGGAGGACGTCGACACGATCGGCAAGGCCTGCCTCTTCAACTTCGTGAACATCTGACGGAATCGACCTTTCAACCATCCAACAAAAGACAGGAGACAGCCATGCCGCTTTCGATCGACAACGCGCAGTTCGACCAGTTCGTCCGGTTCGCCCAGCAGCAGATGCAGGCGGGCAACGCCAAGGCCGTCGCCCGCGCGGACGCCGGAGCGACGGGCCTCGCCGTCCGCGACATCCGGCCCGCGACGGGCGACCGCGCGTTCGCCTTCGTGCGCCACAACGACGACAAGACCGCGAACAACGCCGTGCGCAAGCTCTTCCGGCAAGCCATCTCCGACATGTTCGGCGGCGAGTCGAGGATCCCCGCTCCGGTGCAGAAGGCGATGCTCATGGCCGACTACGACAAGGGCAAGCCGCTCACCGCGCGGCGCATCATCGCCGTCAAGGCCGCGATCGACAAATTCGACGCCGCGACGTTCGCGGAGAATCTGCCGGATACGCTCGACGTGGATGTCGGCGGCGAGACGTTCACGTTCGACAAGTGGCACTACAAGAGCATCGTCTCCAACACGCCGCCGGCGGAGTGTCCGCGAAGCCTGGATGAACTCAGGCAGCTCCTGTCCGGGCGCATCTCCCACGGGCGCGAGATCATCCGCGACGTGCTCGCGGGCAACGGGGGGGACCACTTCGCGACGCCGGCGAACGTGGCCGACCTGACGCTTGCGCTGCACGCCGCCGCGCTCCGCCACGGCGAGAAGATGCAGAACGGCTCGTTCTCGGTGGCGGACCCGGACGGCCGCCTCGCGCAGTGGCTCGACACGTCGCAAGAAGTCTACGTCCGCGCCTCGTCGCACCTCAAGGGCTACCAGAAGATGCAGGTGGACGGCCACCTGAACATGACCCGCGGAATCGACATCCCCGAAGGCAAGAACGGCCTCATGGCGGGAATGCGCACCATCAACTACGGCACGGTGCCGGACCTCGACCACCTCGACAACGGCGGCAGCGGTCCCAACCGGCGGCTTTTCCTCAAGTGCGAGACGTTCGGCGCGCGGATCAGCATGATCGGCCCGGTCAACGTAGCGCGTTCGAAGTCGAACGGAATGTCAACGCGCTACGTCAACGCCGGCGACTTCAAACAATCGTTCGAACACACGCGCTCGTATTTCGCGACGCGCGGAGAGGACCCCACGGCCGGCGGCGCGCGCAAGGAGCACATGACGGACCGCGTCAAGACCGCGCTGAAAACCTCCGTCGCGAACCTGAAGGCGGCGGGCCGCAAGGATCTCGCGGCCATACTCGAAGAGGGCGATGTCAAGAAGGCCGGCACGAGGAGGCTGCTCCACAACCTCAACAAGGCTTTCATGCTCGACCCGGAGAACGCGACGATGCAGAAGGCCGCCGCCCTGATCTTCAAGGCCGTGGACGACGACGCTGCGGGGCTCTCGGGCGACCTCGCCAACCGCCTCGGCAATGAAATCATGATCGAAACCGAAGACCTGACATGACGACAAGGAGAATACGGGAGACAACCATGGAACTCAAGGAACTGACATCCGCCTTCGCGGCGAAACTGGGCATCGACGGGCTG
>JAFTHC010000247.1 GCA_017457625.1 Kiritimatiellia bacterium | reverse complement strand
GGTCGAACGGACGTAGACCTTGCCGCCGACGACCCACCGCGCGCGCCACACCCGGCCCGCCTTCTCCAGCGAACCGGCGCCCTTCGCCCGTGCCTTCATTCCCATGTCGGTATTCCCCCCTTCCGCTTGCTTCCGTTTGCTGTCGCAACGAACCGCATGCTACAGAAAAACCGGCCCAAAATCAAACAAAACATCACCGAAACATCACCGACGCGCCCGTAAACACGCCGATTTCCAAGAAAATCAGCACTTTCTCCGGGGGTTCGAATCCCCCCCCCTCCGCCATCTTTCGGACACCGGGAAACATGCACGAAAGCCAATGTTTCCGGGGGTTTCGTGCGTGTCACGGCTTCCGCTTGCTTCCGTCCGAATCCCCCCGTTTCCGCGCCCCAAAAATCACCGAAACATCACTGAATCATCACTGGCTCGAAACGGGGTGGAAACGCAGGAAGACGTCAAGCGAGTCGTAGCGGACGAAGGGGCGGTCCGGACGGCGGTTGACATTGTGCTCCGCAAACAGGAACACGCCGTCCGGGCCGACCCGGACGCGGCTTCCGCCGAGTTCGCGGGCCTCGCGGCGCAACGCGTCCCGGACTTCCGGCGGAAGTTCGCGGTCCGTCTCGATCTCGATCATTTCAGCCTCCGGAGAACGCGCGAGCGATGTTGGCCAGTTCGGGCCGAAGGATGAGCGCGGCGGCGACGATGGCGGCCAGAATGCAGATCTGCGTCCGCGTTTCAACAACGACGTCCTTCCAGCTCCGCGGCTCGCGCTTGGCTTCGTGGATCATGTTGTAGACGGTGATGCGCGAGAGGTCGAAGAAACCCTGCTTGAGGCATTGGAGGCTTTCTTCCGGCGTAAGGCCGTTCGTCCCTTCCTCCGCGGAACGGATGACGGCCCGCAGGTCCTCCTTGAGGGCGCCGGGCAGGTTCGATTCGTCGAGCGCGCGGATGCAGTCGTTCGCGCGGGACTCGTTCTGTTCCGTGACCGCCATCGGCTAGTCCTCCTCCCCCAAGCCGTCGCCGTAGACATCCATGATGCGCCGCACCTCCTCGACGCCGCAGGCCTCCTCCGCCTCGCCGTCCGGCAGCGTGTAGCAGCCCGCCGATCCACCGACCGCGAGCATGGCGGCCGACAACGCGAGCGCCGGCTTGAGCCGGTGGAACCAGGGCGCCGCGAACTCGACCGCCTGGAACGCGGCCCACGACTTGAAGCGGCCCGCCAGCGACGGATCGATGAACTTCCACGCCAGTCGGAAAACGTCGTTCCCCAGGCGCAGCACCTTCCGCACCGAAAGCCCGAGCTTGCGCGCAAGCTCCTCGCGGTGAACCCAGATCAGGTCGTGGAACAGGCTCGCGAACATGCTCGCCAGCTCCGTGTTCCTCAGCAGGTCCGGACCGTTCCAGAGCTTGCTCGCCCGGCAGAACTTGTGCGCCACGAAGCGAACGCGCTTATCGTCGATCCGGATGATCTCCAGCGCCGAATCGTCCGTGAGAACGGCCATTCCGACGCAGAGCCGCGCGCAGCGCTTCGCCACGCGCTTGCTCTTCACCGTGAGCGACACGTCCGCCCCGAGCGGATAGGCGGCGGCCTGGTCGCGGCGGATGTAGTCCGCCGTCTCCTCGACCGCCTTGCGGATGATGCCGGCGATCTTCGCGACCGACTCGATCTTCTCTGGCGTCATTTCAGCTCCTCCAGGTTCGTGCGCTTGCGGCCGTCGGCCGACACGATACAGAACGCGCGACGCTTGGCGGCAAAGAAGGCGTCCGCGTCCCAGCCGCCATAACCGGCGCGAACGTTCTCCCACGAGCGCGTCGTGCGGCTCGTGCTGATCCAATCGAACTTGCCACCCCGCCACGCGGAGCCGTCCCAGTAGAAGGCGCACGCCAGCGCCCCGGCCTCCGAGCGGCCGAGTCCCCAGTTCCCGAGGTCGCCCGCCGTCCAGGTGTAGGACATGCCGCGCGACGTGAAGCGGCCGCTCCCGATCTGCGTGGCGGGGTCCTCGGCGGCGCCCTCGCCGCGGAAGCCGCCGAACGCGAAAACGAGGGACCCCGCCACGGAAGCATGAACGCCGGCCGGCGTTCCCTCGGCGCCGACCGTCAAAGGATCCTCCGCGGCGGGGGCCGCGAGGCGCTCCAGGATGCGCAGCACGGCGTTCGTGAGCGCGGGCGTGGCGGGGTGCGGCGGCGTGGCCGCGCAGCCGCACAGCAGCAGCAGCGCGGCCGCCACAATCGCGGCGATGGCGCCCAGGATGCCGAGCGCGGCCAGAATCCCGGCAATGGGGCCGCCCTCCGGCCGCTCGCCTTCGAGCCGCAGATCGCGGAAATTGTGCGGATGCTTGTCGTTCATGGGTCGGGCTGGTAGACGGCGTTGGAGTAGACACAGGGCGGGTAGACGAAGGCCTCGCGCGTGCGGACGCCGTCTTCGTAGATCGCGGCGAGGTCTTCGTCGGAAAGCCAGCGGCCGAATTGCCGCCGGTCCCATTCGTAGATGAAGGTGTTGCGCAGGTCGCTCACGGCCGTGTAGACGAGCTGGTAGAGGCCGTTGGTGAGCAGCGCCCCGCAGCCGTCCGGCGGTAGCTCGGGCGCGTGGCCCTCGGTCGCGTGCCGGCCGTCCAGCTGGATGATGTCGCATGCATTCGTGTGCGAGTCGGCCGTGAGGGCGACGCGGTGCGCGACGAAGCACCAGTTCGTGCCGACGAGCGCCGCGTTGAGCAGGGCCTCCGCATCCGACCCTGCGCCTCTGCTTCCAAGTCTCGTCTGGTAGATGGGATTCACTTTGGTTCGGCTGATGCCGACGTGGCCCGAGCCCGAGCCCGATAGGATGAAGCCGGCCGCTTCGCCTGGGACCACGTTGCGGACGCCCGCCGGCGCTTCGAGCGTCATGTCCGTCCCGCCCGCGGTGAGCGTGAGGGTCGAGGTGAGGTTGCTCCAGGCGACCGTGTAGACGCCGCGCGGCCACGTGTTCGTCCCGGTCGCGCCGCCGTTCCAGCCCAGCGTGTAGCAGCGCTCCAGCGCGTTGGTCGGCTCGCGCTCCGGGCCCGCGACAAGCGGCGTGGCCGTGGCGGAGCGGTAGAAGCGCCCTTCCACTAGGTCGAAGAGCCCGGCAACTCCGTCGGCGTCCTTCGCGGGGATGTAGTCGCGGACGAGGATGCCGGACTTCCAGAATCGCGCAGAATGGAGCCTCATTTCGGCGCCGGACGAAATCTCTCCAGCCGTATTGATTCCGCCAAGAATGAAGGGGTATTCACAAAGAGTTTTCTGCCCAGCCGAGGCAGTGGTCGAATTTTCGGTATCAACACGCGTTTTCGTCAACTGTTTTGCCGCGCTGTCCCATGCAATCGTGTAACGAACACCGACTAAAAATGACATCCACTTCGCGACGCCGGTATTGGCGATGTCAATGCGTCCTTCGTTACCTTCGTTCGAGCGAAGAAAAACTGCGTAAGAGCCCGTGGAATACGCGCTCGTCAACTGCCGACACCCGAACGCCGCGACAAGTGCGGTTCCTGACCGGCGATTCTCGAAGTCGATGATGAAGTCCAATTCGTTGTTGTCGGGCGCAACGCCCGTGTCGATCCATTGCGAACCGGTGCTCTCGACGTATTCGAGGAACGTGAGGGCGCCGGGCGGGAAGCCGTAGTCGAACGAGAGCGACCCCGCCACGCTCACGGGCGCGCCGCCCCAGCCCCAGGCGCCGCCCAGCAGGTCGGGCGCGGCGCGCTCGACGTTGGGCGTGTAGACGAGCCCCGGCTGGACGTTCGTCTTGCGGCTTGGCGATTCGACGGGGACGAGCAGCTCCGGGTCGACGATGTCCGCGTCGCGCATGGCGACCCAGGAGCAGACGGTGAGCGCGTGCAGGTTTTCGCCGGGCTCGACGAAGATGTGGTCGTTGTAGCCGTTCTTGGCGCAGCCGAAGGTGTAGCCGCCCCAGGTCGCGACGAGGTTCGTGGCGAGGGACGCGGCGCCGAGCGGCGGGGTGCGCAGGTCGGGCGAAGCGGCGGAGGATTGGACCGCGAAAAGGACGAAAAGCATGAAAGACGCGAAAAGGATGGTCGAAAACCTTTTCACGCTTTTCACGTCTTTCACGGTTGAATCAGTCCGCACGGCACGCCTCCACGAAGGCTTCGAGCTGCGCCTCCGTCCAGCCGAACTGCGCCATGATGCTCTGCGCGATCTGCCCGCCGGGCACGTATTCCATTTCCGAAAACCACCATTGCGCGAGTTCCACGGGCATCTGCGTCCAGTTGTCGAGCATGGCGCCGCGGCCGGACGCGCGCAGGGCGGCGGCGACCTTGTCGCGGTCGAGCTTCACGGTGCGGCGCGGGATTTCCTTCCAGCGCGCGAGAGAGTCCGCGAGTCCCTCGGTGTGCAGGATCCAGACGGTGTTGGTGACGTAGGCCGCGGTCGCGGCGGCGGCGGCGACCTCGAGCGCGTTGGTCGGGTCCGGCTCCGGGTCGGGGACGGGAATGACGCGCTCTTCGGGGATCCATTCGGCGCGGATGTGGTAGTTCGTGACGGCGGCGACGTGGTTGGTGGCCCACGCCGGGCGCGGCGGCGGCAGGATGCGATACCAGCCGCACATGCCGCGCTCTTCGTCGGAGAGCGCGTGCAGGCCGAAGACCGCTTCGCGCGTGTCCAGGCGGATCGCGGCGCTGGGCAGCTCGCGCGGGCGGGAAAGCGCGTTTGTGCCGTCGGTGCAGTAGAGGTAGGAATCGGCGGCGCCCTTTACCGTGAAAAGGGCGAAAAGCGCGAAAGACGCGAAAAGGGGTTTGGTGATCATTGCGCGAAGAGGAAGTTGACGTAGTAGGTTGCGGAGGATTCGGGTCCCTTCCAGACGGTGAAGTGGTTTTCCTTGTTCGGCCGGAACGTGCCGGAGCCGACAACGCGGAAGTTCGCGGGCAGGACGAGCGACGACCAGCCGGAGATGACGTAGTATCTCGGATTCGTGTATTGCTGATAAAGGCTCGCAGCAAAGGTCAGGACGCCGCCGTCGCCGATGATTCGCGCGGACGCCTCGCCGGACAAGCCGCTCCAGGTTTTGTTCCCGGTATACGTGATCGTCTCGAAGGTTTTCTGGTGGACATGGCTGGACGCCGCCGCGCCGACCTCTGAATAGGTGTAGGTCGGCTTGGTCGCGGCCTTGGCCCAGGCGGGGACGGTCGGATCGGTTTCGGTGTAGGCCGCGAGAGCCGCGTCGGTGTAGTTGGTGGCGGCGGGGCCGACGATGGACAGGCGGGACGAGAGGGACGTGAGGGACGCGGAAACGCCGTTCGTGGCGGCCCATGCCGCGAAAGACGGGTCGGCCTCGGTCTGGACGGCGGACATGGCGCGGTTGGAGACGGTGGCGTAGTCGCCGGGGGCGGGGGCGACGGCCTCGATGGTGGCTACGAGGGCTGTATTCGCGGCGGAGTAGTCCGGATCGGGGATGGAAGCGACCACCGCGTCGGTGTAGTTGGTTGCGGCGATGGCGGCGGCGGCTGCGCGTGTGTCGGCCGCGAGGTCGGCTTCGGTGACGAACCGGGAGACCCCGCCACCGCCCCATTCGCAGGATTGCACGGCAAAGCGGTAGATCAGGCGGGCGTCTTGTCCCACCGGCGTGACGGCCGGTTCGTTTCCGGGAACCAGTCCGGAAATCGAGACTGCCGGCGCGGAGGCGTGCTCCAGCGCGAGCGGGTCGGTCGCGGCAACGGCGAACGGCCATGTTTCCACGTTGCCATGGTGCCGGAACTCGGCGTCGACAACGTCTCCGACGCGCAGGGCCGACACGTCCGGCACCGCGAGCGACAGGGCGAAGTCGCCGTCGTAGTTGTCGAGATACCAGACGGACCCGGTCACGGAGAGCGACAAAGCGGTCGAAGCGACGGCGGCCGGGCCGAAGACGGCCCCCGTGACGGTCCCTCCGGTGAGCGGCAGGTAGGGCGCCGCGTCCACGATGTTGGAGATCGCGCGCGGGAGGTCGGCGGCGAGCGCCCAGGGGGCGTTGGTGACGGAGATGGTCGCAAAGTCGAGGGACGGGACCGGCAGCGGCAGTTCGCTCGGGACGGCGCCGGGGGCATGCAGGATGCGGAGCGACGCGGCGGCGCGATAGACGGAGCCGTCCGCGTCGGTGGCGCCGATGAAGAGGGCGACGGGAGACGCGCCCGGGTCCATGTCCGGCGTCCAGGTCGCGGAAAGGACGTTGGAGGCGACGGTGGCCGGCGCGCTCCACCAGAGCGCGCCCATGCCGTTTGTCTGCCAGTAGAGCGTGGCGGAGGCGGCCGCCAGGTCGTAGGGCGCGCCGCGGCGGAACACGTCGCAGCGCAGGTGGGCCGTTTCGCCGCGCATGACGGCGAGCGGGGCGACGGACGGCTTGTCCACGTCGGCGCGCCAATCGAGCGGGACGGCGGCATGGGCGCAGATGGCCGGCAGCAGAGCCACAAAGGCGAGATTGAGGCGTTTCATTTCATCGTGTGTTTTCGTTCTTTCGTGAGGACCCATTCGACGGCGCGGACGAGCGCGCGGGCGGCGGTGATTTTTCGCGTGGCGGTCATGGCGTGGAGTTGAGCGTGATTTCCGTCGAGTCCAGGACGGTCGCAACGTCGTTCATGTCGGCCGGCTCTATCGTGTCGCTCGGGCGGACGGCGAGGATGAGGTTGGCGATCCAGTCCACGCGGAGCGGCTCGCGGAACGTGATTCGCGACGGGAACGATTCGTCGCGCCCGAGGTGCAGCGTCGCGAGACATTGGACGGGGATGGAGGTCGTCGGTATGTCCGGGAATGCCTCGTCCTCCCGGTAGTAGAGCGCCTTCGAGCTGAAGATCCCCGTAGTGTCGGTGCGGACGAGCATTTCGGAGATGCCGCCCGTCCAGAACGCGCGGCGGAGGATTGTGGTTGCCGGAACGAGACAAACGGGCGGCGGTTCTAGAACCGCATAGAGTGCGATGTCGATTGGTCCAGCGGCGGTCGCATCGGAAACCGACGCGCTCCGCCACGCGCCCGGAGCGATGCCGGAGCGCACGACGTAGCGCGCCCGCATGTTCACGCATTCGACGCTGCTGAGGACGGTGAACAGGCCTACTCCCTCGCTATACAGCGACGACTGCGCCCCCTTCCGGTAAATATTCCAGAGCGCCCTCGAAGCGGCGCCGCCCGTCGCGACGTTGACGTCCATGTAATTGAGGAGAGACATGGCCTCTGTAGATGGATTGGTTAGATCGCTCGCGGCGACGGAGCTCCCGTTGTCGACATACTCGCACTCGATGCAATACTCCGCGCGGACGGCCGGCGAAACGCCGGAGCGGTTGTCCGCAATCGTCCCGGTTCCGGTCCCCTTCTTGCCGGCGTCCAAAACCGCCGAGATGGAGTCTGCAGCCACGTCGCGCGAGAACGTCACGGCCACGCTGCCGTCCGCGAGCATCGCGCCGCCCTCGATCCACGCGCCGCGCGTCGTGAGGTAGTCGTGCAGGAGCAGCGCGATGTGGATGTAGGCGGTCGCCGCCGCCGCGGGCGCGAGCTCCACGGTCGCGGTGACGCCGTGGCGCTGGTTGGGCGCCTCCTCCTGGTCGCCCGTCGCGCACACGGTCGCGTCCGGCGTGCGCGCGACGAGCGCGGCGACGGCGGGCGGTTCGGCGGACGCGGAGAGGACCGCGTGCACGTCCACGCCCGCGTCGAGGTAGCGGTCGCCGATGACGCGCAGCGAGAGCGCCGTGATGTTGCATGGCTCGCCCGTGAGCGCGTCGGCCGGGATGGCGAACGAGTAGACGACGGCGCCGCAGGCGCCGCGCTCGGTGCGCGCCGAGGCGTCGTAGCCGTAGCACGCCTTCCAGGCGTCGCCCGATGGCAGCGCTCGGTCGTAGTCGTGGACGGGGATCGCGGGCGCGTCGGTCGAGACGGTCCACGACTGCGCGAGCATGGATTCGTAGGCGGTGCGCGTGAGTTCGCTCACGCCGTCGAGCCCCTGCCCGGTCGAGGACGTGCCGACGACGACGCGGCGCGTGGCGGAGAGGTTCGAGAATGTTGTTGCCATGATGGTGGATCCTTTCGGGGTTATGCCGCGAGCGGGTCGATGTCGAGGTCGTCGGCGCAGGTCGGCGTGTAGCCGCCGTCGCCCTTCCCGTCGAGCGGGTGCCCGGTTTCGCTGTCGTTTTTTGGAAATTGCGTGCCGCCGTCGCCGTCCACGGGGTTGTAGTCCGGCGCGCCGCCGGTGCCGCCGTTGAGCGGGTTTCCGCAGATCGGCGGCGGTTCGGGCGGTTCGGCGGGCGGCGCGTCGGGGTCGCCCACGATGAGCGAGCCGAGGTGATACTGCACGAGGCCGCGTCCCGGCTCGATGGCGGCGACGACATGCGGCCAGAGCAGTTCCGTCGGCTCCGCGCTCGGCGCGAGCGTCCAGCCGGTCGCGGAGTAGATCGTGCGCCCCTGCGCGTCGGTCGATTTGTCGAAATTGAGCACGAGATACATTTCGCCGGAGGCCGGCGCGGTGTAGTGCATCCACGGCTCGGCCTCCGTGCCGATCGCGACGAGCGGCGGTACCACGACGCCGCGGAAACGGACGGCCTGCGCGGTTTCGGGCGGGAGGTAAACATCCCACCCCTCCGCGCCTTCGGCCGTGTCGCGCGCGAGCCGGCACGCGAACGGCCGCACGCGGACGTCGGCGGCGGCGCCGTGCGCGATGCGGACGCGGCGCGGCGGGAGCGCGGGGCGCTCGCGGAGCAGCCGGACCAGGTCGGCGGCGGTTCTGTCGGAGAGGACTTTCATGTCGTGATGGTCGGTATGGAAAGATTGTCGAAATTCGCGTCCGGATAGACGCGGACGCGGTAGGGCTCCGGCTCGACGGCTGGGTGGCCAAGGCCGTCCAGCGGCATCGGAAGGGACGGCTCCGTTTCGTTGCCGTTTTCGTCCGGGACGACGAACTTCTTCTTCGCGTCGTTGTCGGCAGGATCGAGATACTGGAATCCGCATTGCGCAAAGGCGACGTCCCAACCGATGTCCATCGTCGTGCCGCCGTCGTCTCCGGAGTAGCCGTCAGGCGGTTTGACGGGGTTGATCTTCTGCGTGAACGTGTAGGAGCAATGCCAACGGTGATCCGGGTCGTCGCTGTCGGTCACTTCGACGCGCAGCATGAGACAGCAGCGTTTGAACGTCATGCCGGCAATCGTGAACGCGGCGTTGTTGACATGTCCGTTCAGCATGTAGTCGCTCTTCGGGAATGTGGCGGTGTCGAACTCGATGCGGATTTCCGCGCCGAAGGTCCGCTTCTGCGGAACGGAGTCGAAGGGATCGCCGGCGCTGTTGACGACGAGAAGCCCCGTTTCCACGTCGGTCGTGACGTCCGCGGAGTCCTCGGCGACGCCGAACGTCACCTTGACATTGCGGCGACCGTCGTCCTCTTCCTCGCCGGAGCCCGTGCCGCCCGTC
>JAFTHC010000246.1 GCA_017457625.1 Kiritimatiellia bacterium | reverse complement strand
GCGCCCCCCGCCGCGCCGCGCGTCGCGCCGCGCCCGGCGCCCACGGCCGTGCCGCCGCCCGACCTCGCGGAGGACGGCGACGCGCCGGACGAGACGCCGCCGCACGTCGACTTCGAGCTGCCGCCCACGCGCCTGCTGCACCCGCTGCCGCCGGAAACCGCGTTCGACAACAGCGCGGAAATCGCCGAACGCAGCCGCGTCATCGAGGACACGCTCGCCGAGTTCCAGCTCCCCGGCGCCGTCACCCACGTCGTGAGCGGCCCCACGATCACGCGCTACGAGGTGAAGCCCGAGGCCGGCGTCAAGGTCGACCGCATCCAGGGCGTCCACCGCAACCTGCAGATGAACCTGCGCGCCAAGAGCCTGCGCATCGTCGCGCCGATCCCCGGCAAGGACGTCGTGGGCATCGAGGTTCCCAACATCAAGTCGCGGCCCGTCCCGCTGCGCGGCATCGCCGAATCGCCCGAATGGAAGGAGGCCGCCGCCAAGATGGCGCTGCCGATGCTCCTTTCGCGCGACATCGACGGCCAGCCCGTCATCGCGGACCTGGCGAAGATGCCGCACATGATCGTCGCCGGCACCACGGGGTCCGGCAAGTCCGTCACCCTCAACGGCATCCTCGCCGGCTGGCTCCTCACGCGGACGCCCGAGCAGCTGCGTCTCGTGCTCGTCGACCCCAAGCGCGTCGAGTTCACGCCCTACGCCGACATCCCGCACCTCGTCGTGCCCGTCATCACCGAGGCGCCCAAGGTCGCCGTGTGCCTGCAGTGGGCGGTCAAGGAGATGGACAAGCGCCTCAAGCTCTTCCAGAAGGTCGGCGTCCGCAACATCTCCGCCTACAATTCGCGCCCGATGGAGCGCCAGGGCATGCTTTTCGGCGAGGACGAGTCCGCGCCGGCGGACGAACCCGCGACGCTGCCCTACATCGCGATCGTCATCGACGAAATGAGCGACCTGATGATGCTCGCGGGCGCGGACGTCGAGCCGCGCGTCGTGCGCCTCGCGCAGCTCGCGCGCGCCGTCGGCATCCACCTCATCATCGCCACGCAGCGCCCGGACGTGAAGGTCATCACCGGCAAGATCAAGGCGAACTTCCCCGCCCGCATCGCGCTCAAGGTCTCCTCGGCCGTCGACTCGATCACCATCGTCGACCAGGGCGGCGCCCAGTCGCTCATCGGCCGCGGCGACATGCTCTTCCTCAACCCAACCTCCTCGGCGGGCCTGCAGCGTTCGCAGAGCTGCTGGATCGACGACGACGAAATCGCCGCCCTCACGCAGTGGTATCGCGACCAGAGCCCGCCCATGTACGTGCCCGACATCAAGGCGAAGCTCGACAAGATCAAGGTCAAGGACGCGGGCGACGAGTTCAAGACCTTCGAGGCGGACGACGGCGGGGACGGCGGCGGCGGCGGCGAGGACGCCGCGGCGGACGGCGAGGAGGCGCTCCTGCAGAAGTGCCTCGACACGATCGTCGCGGCCGACCGCGCCTCCACGTCGATGCTCCAGCGCAAGCTCCGCCTCGGCTACAACAAGGCGGCCCGCATCATGGACGAACTGGAGACCCGCGGCTGCATCGGCCCCGCCAACGGCGCCGCCCCGCGCGAAATCCTCCGCACCACGGTGCGCGACCCCGCCGGCGACTCCGGCGGCGACCCCGGCGCGGACGACGCCGACGGCGCGGACGACGCCGGCGGCGACGAATGACCCCGCCCCGCGGCCCCTAGCCGCCGAGCGCGGCGAGCGCGTCCGGGAACGGACCGAGCGCGCGGCGCAGGACGCCGTGCACGTGCGCGATGGCGACGCCGTAGTTCACGACCGGCACGCCCGCCGCGCGGGCGCGGCCGAGCCGGTCGGCCATCGCCTCCGGCGTGAGCATGCATCCGCCGCAGTGCACGACGAGCGCGAAGCCGGACGGATCGTCCGGAAACTCGTTTCCCGACACGAACGAAAACGCGGGTTTGGCCCCCGTGAAGCCTTCGATCCAGCGCGGGAGTTTCTGCGTCCCGATGTCGCCGCACTGCCTGTGGTGCGTGCATCCTTCGGCGACGAGCACGCGGTCGCCGTCCTTCAGGCGCGCCAGCGCCGCGGCGCCGCGCGCGAGCTCCGCGAGGTCCCCCTTGTAGCGCGCGAAGAGGATCGAGAAACTCGTGAGCGGGACGTCCGCCGGGACGTCCCGCGCGACGCGTCCGAACGCCTGCGAGTCCGTGACGACGAGCCGCGGCGGCGCCGCGAGCGAGGCGAGCGCGCCGGGCAGCTCGCCGGGCTGGCAGACGAGCGCCGTCGCGTGCGCGTCGAGCGCGTCGCGCAGCGTCTGCTGCTGCGGCAGGATGAGGCGGCCCTTGGGCGCGGCCGCGTCGATCGGGGCCACGAGGACGACCGCGTCGCCGGGCGCGAGCAGGTCGCCGACGAGGCGCCGCCCCGCGGCGGCGGGACGCTCCGCGAACGCGCGGCCCATCGCCTCCTTGAGCGCGCGGACGCCCTCGCCGGTCGCGGCGCTGACCGCGAGCGCGCCGGGCGGCGGCGGAAGCGCGCCGGGCAGGTCGCACTTGTTCCACGCGACGAGGAACGGCGTCCCGCGGCCGCGCAGTTCGCGCTCGAGCGCGAGGTCGTCTTCCGAAAGGCCGCGCGCGGCGTCCGCCCCGAGCACCGCGGCGCCGACGCGCGCCAGCGCGCGGCGGGCGCGGCGGACGCGCTCGGCGCCGAGCGCCGCGTCGTCGTCGTCCAGGCCGGGCGTGTCGACGAGCACGACGGGACCGAGCGGGAGCAGCTCCATCGCCTTGGAGACGGGATCGGTCGTCGTGCCGGCGGCCGGCGAAACGACGGCGAGGTCCTGCCCGGCGACGGCGTTCACGAGGCTCGACTTGCCGGCGTTGCGCCGGCCGAAGAAGCCGACGTGGAGGCGTTCGCCCGCGTGCGTCCCTTCGGCGTCCATCCTAGAAGCGGAAGTCGCGGCGGTTCGAGTTCTTGATCGCCTCGATGTTTTCGGCGGCGACGCGGCGGACGTTCTCTTTCGGGATCTTCGCGAGCTCCCGCCCGATCATCGCCCAGCCGACCTTCTTCGTCTCCGGCGAGGCGTAGTCCACGAGGTATTCGGCGAGCGTCATGAGCGCGTTCGGGTGGCAGCAGTTGAGGATCTGCCCCGTCTTGCAAAGCGACATGAAGCGGTCTCCCGTGCGCCCCGCGCGGTAGCACGCGGTGCAGAAGCTCGGCACGTGGTCCGTCTCCATGAGCCAGCGCACGACGTCGTCCAGCGTCCGCTGGTCGCTCACGTCGAACTGCTCCGTGTCGTGCGGCCGCGCTTTTTCGGTGTAGCCGCCGACCGAGGTGCGGGAGCCGCCGCTCACCTGCGAGACGCCGCAGCGCAGCAGTTTCGCGCGCACGGCCTCCGTCTCGCGCGTCGAGACGATCATGCCGGTGTAGGGGACCGCGAGGCGGATGCACGCGGCGATCTTGGCGAACGTGTCGTCCGAGATGCCGTTGTCGAAAGCGTCCGGGTCGATGTCGTCGGCGCGCTTCACGCGCGGGACGCTGATCGTGTGCGGGCCGACGCCGAACGCGGCTTCGAGGTGTTCGGCGTGCATGACGAGGCCGGCGAACTCGTATTTGTAGAGCTCCAGGCCGAAGAGCACGCCCAGGCCCACGTCGTCGATCCCGCCCTGCATGGCGCGGTCGTGCGCCTCGGTGTGCCAGTTGTAGTCGTGCTTGGGCCCCGTGGGATGCAGCCGCAGGTAGCTCTCCTTGTGGTAGGTCTCCTGGAACAGGATGTAGGTGCCGATGCCGGCCTCCTTGAGCTTGCGGTAGTTTTCGACCGTCGTGGCGGCGATGTTCACGTTCACGCGGCGGATGTCGCCGTTCTCGTGGTGGACGGAGTAGATCGTCTTGATGCAGTCCAGGATGTATTCGATCGGGTTGTGCACCGGGTCCTCGCCCGACTCGATCGCGAGGCGCTTGTGGCCCATGTCCTGGAGCGCGATTACCTCGGCGCGCACCTCGTCCTGCGTGAGCTTGCGCCGCGGCATGCCCTTGTTCTTGAGGTGGTAGGGGCAGTAGAGGCAGCCGTTGACGCAGTAGTTGGAGAGGTAGAGCGGCGCGAAGATGACGATGCGGTTGCCGTAGAAGGCGAGCTTGATCTCCTCGGCCACTTCGAAGATGCGCTCGACTTTTTCTGGGATTTCGCAGGCGAGCAGCAGCGAAGCCTCGCGGTGCGTGAGGCCGGCGCAGGTGCAGCCTCCCCCGGGGCGCGGCCGCGGGCGCGCCTTTTCGATGATTTCGTCGACGAGCGCGGCGTCGTTCTTGTGCGCCTCGGCCCAGGCGAGCGTCTCGCGGATTTCCGCGTCGTTGATGAACTCGTCCGCGACGGGCGACTTGGGATCGTATTTGAACTCGGCCATGCCGGCCACCTCCGTTTTTCGTGGAACGGCGCGGCATTCTCGCACTTTCGCGCGGAATGTTCAAGGGGTTTGCCGGGGCCCGGGCGTCCACAGGCGGACGGCTACGGGTTCGGGGCCGGCGTAAGCGAACCGGGGCGGAGCCGAGTCTCCCGTCCAGTAGAGAAAACGAACGACGTTTCCGTCTCGGACAGGCAGGACGTATTGCGCGAAAAGGGCCGCTTCCGCCGTCTCGTTCGCGCAGGAAATCGCCGTTGCCCCGCTTGCGGAGGTCCGGTCGGGGAACACGAGTTCGAGCATGCCGCACGGAGGCGCGCCCTCCACGGACAGAACCCCTCCGCCCGCGGAAAACGGGACGTCCGAAAAATCGGCGTCGCCGCACGCGATCCAGAGTTCGTGGTAGGGTATCGAACGCTCGAGCGCGGCCGCGAGGCGGAAGGGCTCCGGCGCCGGCAGCATCCAGGACGGAGCCCTCAGCAGGATGTCCCCGGACTGCAACCCGTGCAGGCCGTTGAGCTGCCGGATGCAGACGCCACGGGACCCGAACAGCCGGTAGAGCCTGTCCCCCGAAAGAACGTGCGCCGCGTGTGTTCCGTAAGGCGCCCTGCCGAGAACGTTGACGAGATCCGCCGACAGTTTGAAAAGCCGCCGCCGTCCCTCCGGTTCGGAAAAACGCAGGGCCACGGTTCCCGGTTTGCGGGAAAAGACGGCGCACCGGTTCGCGAAAACCATGCAGAACCCCGGAACGGCCAAAACCGTCCAACACGCGGCCAGAACGGCGAACGCCGTCCGCGAAGCGGCGTTTCCCCCAGCGGCCCGCAGCCTGGCCCGTCGGAGCGTTTTCGCGGCGACCGCCGAAAAAAGGCACAGCGCGGGCTCTGCGTTCCTCAGGTCGTAGGATGCCGTGAAAAACCAGAAAAGCATCGCGGCGAGGGCGAAAACCGCGATGCCCCGTGTTTTCCGGACGGCGACGCCGCCCACGGCCAACGCCAAGGCCGCGGCCGCCGTGAACCAGGAAGCCGCGCCGCCCGGAAGCGCCCGGTCGAAAGCGGCCCGTGCGACCCAGAGGCGGACGAGCCCGAAACCGGGAACGATGCGCTCCGCGTGGGCGAATTTGAACGGCAGGACCAAAAGGAAGGGGGACGGGTCGACGAGCTCCGGGCGGAGCGCAAGGCGCAGCTGGAGCGCGAAGAACGGAAGCGCGGCCGCGAGCGCGGCCGCGAACGGAATCCAGGTCCGGCGCGGGCGGTCGCGCCCGTCCCGGGCGCAGACGAAAGCGGCGGCGGCGGCCCACGGCAACCCGCTGCCCTTCATGAATGCCACGGCGAAGAAAAGCGCCGTCGCGGAGAAAAAACCGCCGAAACGCGCTCCGCCGCCCCGGCCCGCCAAGGCGACGGCGGCGGCGGCCATCGCGACAAGAGGGATGTCGACCTGTCCGATTGCGAAATCGCCTGCAATGTAGTTCCCGGCGGCGAAAAACACGAACGCCGCGAAACCCGAAAAGCCGAACCGGCGTCCGGCCGAACGGAGGGCCAGCACCAGAATCGCCGGATAAACGCAGCAGAAACCGTGCAACAGGAGCTGTTCCAGCGGAAGGACGGTTCCGGCGCTTCCGGCCATCCGGTAGAACACGGAATGGACCAACGGGAAGAACAACGCGTAGCCGCCGGTCAGGTAACCGCCCAGCGCCCGCCGCCCGGCGAAATCGACGGCCCACTTGTCCCAGGAAACCAGCGAATCCCAACTCTCGAAAGGCCGTCCGGCCGCGTTCTCGAAACAACCGCAGAGGAACAGGGCGCAAACCGCAAAACCGATCCGGCCGGCGGCCGACGCGTCCATCCAATCGGCCCTCGCGGCGGCGGCGATCCGGCGGACCGAGCCGAAAGGACGTTTGAGAACGTCCGCGGCCGCCGCCGCGAGGCCGACTCCGCAGAGGACGAGCCAGGCGCCGACCGTGGCGTCGGTGAGCGCGCCGGCCAGCAGCAGCGACCACAGGACAAGTCCGCTGGAGGCGAGGCCCGTCGCCAGGACTTTCAACACGGAATCGGAAAAGGAAAGTTTCTGCCGTTCCAGACGCAGGACGGCCAGCCCGGGGCCGAGCACGAGGAGAGCCGCCACCAGGGCGAAGAGAAGGGACCTCGACCATCCTTCCGCGGCGAAACGCGCGACGGTGAACGAGTGCCAGAGCATCCGGACGGCGGCGAAACCGGCCGCCGCGAGGCAACCGGCCGAAAGCAGCTTGTTCGCGGCGGACGAAGTTTTCCGGAACGGTTCCATGTGCATCACCTGTCTTGCGGCGGCCCGTCGCAGGCGGCGGCCGAACCGTCGGGCGTGCTTCCCGCGAAGTCGCCCCGGTCTTCGACGAGACGGAGGCCGACGGACTCGATCCGGCGCGCGAGACAGCCGCGGCACTGCGCGGACTCTTCGCCCGTGCAGATCTTGTTGTCGTAGAGGTCGTAGTCCTTGCGGACGGCGACCGGGGAGAGGTTCGGCATCACGACGTTGGCTCCCGCGAGGAGGCCCTTTTCGCGGCCGCGCGGATCAACCGTCCCGAGCGCGGTCGTGGCGGGGAGGAGCACCGGCGGGTGGATCAGCCGGATGATCGAGAGCAGCCGGCACGTGAGCGCCGCGGAACCGGCCGGCTCGTGCGCGAACGGCGTCTCGCGGTGCGGGACGAACGGGCCGATGCCGCACATCTCGGGCTTGAACTCCTCGACGAATTTCAGGTCGCGCGCAAGGTCGGACGCCGTCTGGAACGGCGACCCGACCATGAAGCCGCACCCGACCTGGTAGCCGAGCTCGCGCAGGTCGCGCAGGCAGCGCATGCGGTTCTCCCACGAGAGCGCCGGCGGGTGGAGCCTCGCGTAGTGAGCGGGCGTGGCCGTCTCGTGTCGCAGCAGGTAGCGGTCGGCGCCGGCTTCGCGCAACGCGCGGTAGCTTTCGAAGGAGCGTTCGCCGACCGAGAGCGTCACGGCGCAGTCGGGATGTTCCGCCTTGAGCGCGCGGACGAGGGCGCAGAGGCGGCCGTCGTCCCAGAACGGGTCTTCGCCCCCTTGCAGGACGAACGTGCGGAACCCGAGCGTTCGGCCTTCGCGGGCGCAGGCGAGGATCT
>JAFTHC010000245.1 GCA_017457625.1 Kiritimatiellia bacterium | reverse complement strand
GGGCGGGATCAAGGGCAGTGGTTAGTGGTTAGTGATTAGTGGTTGGTGGCGGGGGCGGCTGCGGCCGGGTGTCGCGGCTTCGCCGCTCGCGGGCAAGAGCTTTCACGGGGCGGGCTCCTTCGCGCCCGCAGCGGCAGGCGCGTGGGGCGCGGGCTTTGCGCTCTCTGTGGGCTCTGCGTGAGGTTCAGACTCCGCGTGGGGTTCGGGCTTCGTACCGAAGAAGGCCTTGAAGGTTCCGATGGTCATCACGGCAAGGAGAATCAAAAGGAAGATTGCCTGCCCGAGCATCACGCGCCGAAATTTCGCGGGGTCCTCCCACCGGGAAACACCTTTGCTCTGCTGCGTGAGGATTTCGCAGCACCGAAGCTCGCTGAACCAGAGAGAGACGAAGAACAGCGCGATGGCGAGGCCGCCGAAAACCATGATCTTTTCGGAGTCGAGACCCCATCGGGTTTCGCGGATGACGCCGACGGCGAAGGTGACCACGAAGACGACGATGCACACGGCGCGGAACGCCGTCCCGAACCGAAACGGTTCGGGCGGGTCTGGCGGTAGCGGAGACGGGGGTTTCACGGCGTGGCGAGGGCGAGGAGGGGGAGGAGGAGGGCGAGGCGTTTCATTGCGGGCGGAGGCGGGAGGTTAGAAGGCGAAAAGGTCGTCGAGGGTGACGACGGCCTGGACGTTTCCGGCGTATTTGTTGCGCTTGAGGCCGGCGGCGGCGACGAGGACGGTCCGTACGCCCTTGCGGGTCCCGGTTTGGCGGCGGAAAGTCTCCGCGCGCTCGGCGAGCTTGCGGTTCTCCTCCGCGTCCAGTTCGTATTCGGCGGCGGTGAACTTCATTTCGCACAGGTCGATCAGGTTGTCGCCGCGGTCCAGCAGCATGTCGATCTGGACGGGGCGGTCGCCGTCTTCGGTCGGCCGGCCGCGCCAGGAGTAGACGTCCGTTCGGACGCCTGCGATGCCCAGCGCTGCGCGGATCTGCGGAACATGCCAGAGGCACAGGCGCTCGAAGGCGAGCCCGCGCCAGGCGTTCACGGCGGGCGTCGCGTAGGAGAGGGTCCAGAAGCGACCGTCGTTGCCGCGCCGGCGGCGCAGGAACTGGAAATGGAAGAGCGTGAAGTTGTCGACGAGCTGGTAGAGCGCGTCCTTCTTCTCGCGGCCGATCCGGTGGTAGCGCCGCAGGAATCCGCAGTCGCACAGTTCGTCCAGGCATTTCGTGACCTCGCCGCCGGAACCGCCCGGAAGTCCGTCCACGAGTTCGGTCCGCGTCATCCCGGACTTCCGGCGGGCCAGCGTCTCGACGATCTCCAGGTGCCGGGTCGGGCGCTTGAACAGGGACGAAAAGAGCCGTCCGTATTCGTTGCGCATCTCGTCGGCCTCGCCGAAGAACAGGCGGTCGAAGTTCTGCGCGGCGCTCGTCCCTTCGCGCAGGAGGCTCCAGTAGTAGGCGACTCCTCCCAGCGCCATGTAGCACTCGGCGATCTGCCGGCGGTCGAAGGGAAGGCGCTTGTAGCGGGCGTATTCCTCGCATTCGCGCAGCGTGAACGGCGCGACGGGGATCTGCCTCGTGGCGCGGTTGTGGAGGCCGCCGCGGCTGCGGAGCACCTTGTCGACGATCCAGGAGGTCGCGCTCCCGCAGACGACGAGCAGGACGTCCCTTCGAAGGCACGCCCAGGCGTTCCAGAACGACTCGAACGCGGGCAGGAACCCCGACTTCGGCGTGTCGTACCACGGAAGTTCGTCGAGGAAGACGACCTTCCGTCCGCGCGGCAGCGATTCGAGGAAGGTCTCCAGTTCCGAGAAGGCGCGGATCCACGAAACGAGGCGCGGGCACTTCCGGTGGCCCTGCCGGCGCAACGCCTCGCGGAAGCTTTCGAGCGACTCCCTCTTCGATGCGTTTTCCAGGCCCGCGTGCTGGAAGGCGAAACTTCCGTTGAACGCCTCCCCGACAAGAAAAGTCTTTCCGACGCGCCGCCGGCCGTAAAGGACGACGAACTCCGACTGGTCCGATTCCATCGCCTCCCGCAGGACGCGCAATTCTTCCGTTCTTCCGATCATGTCCGTTCTCCGTTCGTGGATGCGGCGGATGATAAACGATGCAGATTTGGATGTCAATCAGAATTATTTGATTGATATCCATCCAAAAATAGGTTCAGAAAATAGGTTTTGGATGAGATTAAGAATGTCGAGAGGCAGGGG
>JAFTHC010000244.1 GCA_017457625.1 Kiritimatiellia bacterium | reverse complement strand
GATGAAGGGACCCGTATCCGCGTTCGCGCTCGCGGCGCTGGCCGCCGCCGCGCTTCCGGCGGCCGCCGCGGCGCCGCCGGAGCCGTGTTTCCGGCGGCCGGACGTGCCGATCGCGTCGCTCGATCCGGCGTTCGCGGCCGACATGCCGTCCTCCCGCGCGGCGGGCCTGGTGTGGGAGACGCCGCTGCAGTTCGACTACGCCGCGCGACCCTACCGCCTCGCGCCCTACGCGGCCGAGGACATGCCGGTCGTGTCCGACGGCGGGCGGACGCTGGAGTTCCGCCTGCGCGACGACGTGTGGTTCGGGCCCGACCCGAGCATCCGCACGCCGGACGGCCGGCGCCGCGCGACCGCGGAGGATTTCGTCTACTCCGTGAAGCGTCTCGCCGACGCGAAGCTCTCTTCGCCGGGCTGGTGGCTCGTGGACGGCAAGATCGAGGGCATCGGCGCGTTCCGCGAGGCGTCGCGGAACCCAGCCGCGCCCACGGACTATTCGATGCCCGTGGCGGGGTTGCAGGCGCTCGACGGCCGCACGGTCCGCATCCGCCTGGAGAGGCCCGACCCGGAGTTCCTCTGGGCGCTGGCGATGCCGTATTTTTCGCTCGTGCCGCGCGAGGCGGTCGAGGCCTACGGCGAACAGTTCGGGACGCACGAGGCGGGGTCCGGGCCGTTCACGCTCGCGTCGTGGCGGCGCGGGCACCGGATGCTCTTCGTGCGCCGGCCGGGGCGCGACGCGGCGCGCGACCGGACGCCGCCGCCGGAGCCCGGCGAACCGGCGGGAACGCCGTTCGCCTCCGTGGAATACCTCGGCATGGCGGACGCCTCGACGCGCTGGCTTTCGTTCCTCCGCGGGACGTTCGACGTGGCGTTCGACGTCTCGCGCGACAACTGGGACGCCGTGATCCGCGAGGACGGTTCTCTCGCGCCGGAGATGGCCGCGCGGGGCGTCCGGCTCGCGTCGGAGCCGGCGCTGGAAAGCTACTACCTGGGCTTCAACATGGACGATCCCGTGCTGGGCCGGAACAGGAAACTGCGCCAGGCGATTTCGTGCGCGTTCGATTCGGCGCAGTGGTGCTCGCTCAACCGCGGGCGCGTCCTGCCGAGCAACGGTCCGCTGCCGCCCGGCGTGGAGGGGCGGCTCGAAACGCCGCATCCCTACGCGTTCGACCTCGCAAAGGCGCGCGCGCTGCTCGCCGAGGCCGGCTACCCGGGCGGCACGGACCCCGCCACGGGCCGCCGGCTCGCGCTCGTGCTCGACCTGGGCAAGTCCGACCAGGAGACGCGCGAGGGCGCGGAACTGCTCGCGGGCTTCCTCGACCGCGTCGGCATCGCGCTGGAGCTGCGGTTTTCGACGTTCCCGCAGTTCATGCGCCGGCTCAACCGGCGCGAGGAGCAGCTGTTCATGATCGGGTGGGTGGCGGACTGGCCCGATCCGATGAACTTCCTGCAGCTCTTCAACTCCCGCAACGCCTCGCCCGGCCCGAACCGGACCAACTACGCCAACCCGGCCTACGACGCGCTCTGCGACGAAGCGGCCGCCGCGACCGACCCGGCGCGGCGGCTGGAACTGGTGCGCGAGATGCAGGACGTCGTGCGCGAAGACTGCCCGTGGGCGTGCCTCTACTACCGGCGGGAGTTCGTCCTCGTCGGGCCGGACATACTCGGCTTCCGCCTGCACGACTTCCCGATCGGCGCCGAGAAGCACTGGCGCCGGCGCTAGGGCGGCGGGGCGCGCGCCGGCTCCGCCGGACCGAGGAGGGGGAGAATCGCGTCGAGGACGGCGCCGAGGCGCGCGGTGGCGTCGGAGGCGAGGAGCCGCAGGACGAGCCACCCGTGGCGCTGCAGCGCGAGGTCCTTCTCGCGGTCGCGGCGGTAGGCGCTTTCGGAAAGGTGCTGCGCGCCGTCGAGCTCCACGGCGAGGCGCGCGTCGCGGCAGAGCAGGTCCACTTCGGTTTCCGGCGCGCCGCCGAGCGGGATCGGCAGCGCCGCGTTGAGCGCAAAGCGGCCGCGCGCGGCGGGGAGCGTTTCGAGCCGCCGGAAGAGGAACGCCTCCGCGTCGCTGCGGGCGCGCAGGACCTCCGGGACGCCCTCCGGCGGGCGCGTCCACGCGGCGCGCACGAAGAGCTCCGCCAGCTGCGCGTCCGCGCCGTCGGCGCAGAGGCGCCGCGCGCTTTCGCCGTAGGTTTCGCCCCAGAGCGGGTCGACCGGGACGGGGACGGAGGCGGGCCACCCCGCCACGGCGTTGACCGGCAGCCGCACGGCGTAGCCGATCGCGGCGTAGGCCTCGACGCGCTTGTCGAACATCCGCGAGAGCGCCGGCACGCCGAGGTCGGCGTAGTCGTAGATGCGGACCTCCTTCTTGCCTTCGTGGCGGCGGTGCAGGCGCCCGGCGTATTGCGCGAGGCGCCCGCGCCACGAGAGCGGCGTGGCCAGGAGGAGCGTGTCGAGCCGCGCGTCGTCGAACCCCTCGCCAAGCAGCGGCCCCGTGGCGACGAGTACGCGCCCCTCGCCCGGCGGGACGGCGGCGATCGCGGCCGTCGCGGCGGCGAGCGCCTTCGGGCGGAGGCCGCCGACGAGCTCGAAGACGTTCGGCGCGCCGCGCTCCCGCAGCGCGGCGGCGAGCGCGGCGACGTGGTCGCGGCGGTCGGAGAGGACGACGGGCGAGCGCTCTTCCGCGAGGCACGCGAGGGCGTCGGAGACGAGGCGCGCGTTGCGGTCCGGATCGGCGCAGAGCGCGTCGAAGAGCGCCGCGAGCGCCGGCGCGCCGGGCGGCCTGTCCGCCAGTTCCGGCGGCGGCGCGAAGGCGGTCGGCCGCACGATCGCGACGTGCGCGAAGGGCTCCGCGCGGGCGAGCGCGGCGGCGGGGACGGCGTGCCGCACGGGGCCGCACTGCAGCGCGAGCGCCGGGTGGCGCCCGTCGCGCCGCACCGGCGTCGCGGAAAGGCCGAGGAAGAAGCGCGCGCGGAGGGCGTCCGCCACGCGCGCGAAGGTCTCGGCCGGAAGGCCGTGGCATTCGTCGACCACGACGAATCCGTAGCGCATCGCCCGCAGTTCGGACGCCGGACGCCGCGCGAGCGTCTGCAGCAGCGCCACGTCCAGGCGCCCCGTCGCTCGCCGCGCGCCCCCGCCGATGCGCCCGATCTCCCGCTCGCGCAGGCCGAGGAACTGCGCGAGGCGCGCGACCCACTGGCGCTGGAGCGTGCGGCGGTTCACGAGAACGAGCGCGCCGCGACCGCGCGCCGCGACCATCCACGCCGCCAGGACCGTCTTGCCGAACGCCGTCCCCGCCTCCAGCACGCCGCAGTCGTGCCGCATCATCGCCTCCGCCGCGGCCTTCTGGGCCGGCCGCAGCTCGCCGTGGAACGCGACCTCCAGCGCTTCCCCCTCCTCCCGCGCGTCCCGGACCCGCAGCTCCGCCCCCGTCCGCCGCAGCGCGGCGCGCGCGGCCTCAAGGCAGCCGCGCGGGAGGGAGAGACAGGGCTCCTCAACCGGACCGTTCGGTGGGGTCCTTGCGAGTTCTTGCTTGACCGATGCGACGTCGCCCGGCATCGCCTCCGCGGATACGCCGCGCGCCCACTCGACGACCTTGCGCCGGACCGCCGCCTTGCGGTCGATCGACATCGTCTCGACGCGCGCGTGCGATTCGATGCGCGGGATCCCGCGGACCGGACGCCGCATGCGGTCGGCGTCCTCGAACACCGGCGAAAGGAACGCGGCCGTCTCCTCCAACGCCGCCGCCGCACCGGGCGGAAGCTCCGCGAGCGGAATGCGGAGGCGGTCCGAGAGCGTCCCGCTCACGCGGACGCGTGAAGGCCGCAGGTCAAAAGTCGCGGGTTCCAGGCCTCGGTCTGAGTCCGCCGTTTCATCTGGGGTCGTTCGATTCGCGACCTGCGACGCGAGACCGTCGACCGATGGCATCGCGCATTGTTCCCGGTCGACGGACGCGACCGGATGGACGCGGCCCTGCGCGGCTTCGACGACGCGCTCGAGGCGCGGCGGGTCGAGGACCGGGGCCGCCGAAAGCGCGGCCCACGGATCGGGAAGCGGCGCGAGCGTGGCGGGGTCGAGCGGCACGCCGAGGCCGCGGCGGCGCGCTTCGCCCTGCAGCGGCAGGGGTAGGGGCGCGCCCGGACCCGTGACGGGCACGGTCGAGCGCTCCGGGACGATTCCGTCCCACGCGGAGAAGGGGACGGGTGCGCCCGCGCGGCGAGCGGCCGTGAGACACGCGGAGACGAGCGAGCGGGCCAACGAAGCGGAAACCGGCGCGGAGAAGAACCACCAGAGCAGGAACCCGTCGCCGTCCAAGGCGGACATGACCATTGCCGGCACGCCGAGTTCGATCGCGGCGCGCTGAATCCCACGCAGAGAGCGCAGAGACCCTTGCGCCGCCTCGTCCCCCGCGTTTTTGATCTCACGCAGAGAGCGCGGAGACCCTTGCGCCGCCTCGTCCCCCGCGTTTTTGATCTCACGCAGAGAGCGCGGAGACCCT
>JAFTHC010000243.1 GCA_017457625.1 Kiritimatiellia bacterium | reverse complement strand
GACGTCGTAGACGCGGCTCTCGAGGGGAGCCGCCGCCGGCGGCGGAGTGACGTGTGACGAGTGCCGAGTGACGTGTGCGGTCGCAGGGTCGCAGGTTTCCGATTCCAGGTTCGGACGCGCCGTGGGCGCGTCCCTACCAACAAACTATGCGACCTCTGCGTTCTCTGCGTGAGATTTTGACTCCGTGGACTCCGCGGACTCCGCGAACTCCGCGTGAGACTTCGACCCCGCGACCCCTGCGTGCAGGGCGAACCCCAGCGCGACGAGCAGCGCGCCGGCGCCGCCGCGCAGGAGCCGCCGCCACGCGCCGCCGCGCGGCTTCGCGTCCTCCGGGCGCCAGCGGTAGCCGGTTCCGCGGATGGTCTCGATCCGCGCGCCGACGGGGCCGAGCTTGCGGCGGAGGGAGACGATCGTCGTGTCGACGGTGCGGTCGCGAACGTTGCCGCCGCCCTCGCCGTGCATCTCGCGCAGGAGCTCGCCGCGCGCGAGGGTGCGGCCGGCGTTGCGGAGGAGCGCGGCGAGCATCAGGCTCTCGACGGGAGAGAGGCCGGCGGGCTCGCCGTCCAGGTAGGCGCGGCCGGACTCCTGCTCGAGGACGAGCGGGCCGCTCTCGAGGCGGTCGGGGGCGGTGCGCGACGCGAGCGCGGCGAAGCGAAAACGCGCGGCGGCGAGCAGGGCGAAGGCCTCGGGCGCGCAGCGCGCGGCGCAGTCGTCGGCGCCGGCGGCGAGCGCGCCGCGAACGGCGGCCGGGCGCAGTTCGGCGGCGAGCAGCACGACGGGCGTGTGGCGGACGCGGTCCCGTGCGCGGACGGCGCGGCAGAGCGCGAGGGCATCGGCGCCGAAAGCGTCCAGGTCGGCCGCCACGAGGTCGGGGCGCAGGCCGCCCTCGACGAGCGCGAGCGCGGTGGCGGCGTCCGGCGTGCAGACCGCCGAAACGCGCAGCGGGGCGAACGCGTCGCGCGCGGCGTCGCGCCAGGCGGCGTCCGCGACGGCGAGCAGGACGGTGCGGCCGTCGGATTCGGGGAAGCGGAGTGGGGCGGGCTCGTGCATTGCGTCGGGCGGCGTTCGCGCCGTCGAGCCCGAATCCTACCACACACCGTCCTTCCCGCGGAACCCCCTGCCGGACGATTTGACAAATCCCCAACAATTGCGGCGGAGGGACGTATGTTTTCAGTTTCTGTCGAACCTTTCCATTTTTGTCAAAAAAGTGCTTGCGGGCGGAGGCGGGGCGGGGGTAGAATCCGGGGCCATGAACGCGAACGAATCCATCGCCGTCCCCCTGCTGCACGACATTTCGACCGCCGTGGCGCGCGAGCGCAACGTCGGGAAGCTCCTGCCGCAGGTGCTTGAGATCGCCGAGAAGCGGCTCGGGATGGTGCGCGGGACGATCGCGCTGCTGGCGGGCGACGAGCTGCGCATCGAGGCCTCGACGCGCACGCTCAACGCCGAGGAGCGCGCGCTCGGGCGCTACCGCATCGGCGAGGGGATCACGGGCCTCGTCGCGAAGACCGGCCGCGCGGAGGTCGTCCCGGACGTCCGCAAGGACCCGCGCTTCCTCAACCGCACGAAGGCGCGCGGCAAGGGCGACGCGGTGTCGTTCGTCTGCGTGCCGCTCGTCCACGGCGGGCAGGTCGTCGGGACGCTCTCGGCCGACCGCGAGATCCGCGCCGGGGCGCGTCCGCTCGAGGAGGCGGTGGAGCTGCTCGGGATCGTCGCGAACGTCGTCGGCGAGGCCGCGAGCGCCTACCGCGCGCAGCGCGCCGAGCGCGAGGCGCTCGTCGAGGAGAACCGCAAGCTGCGAAGCCTCCTCTCGGAGACGCCCGGGCGCCTCATCGGCGACTGCCCGGAGATGCGCGAAGTCTACGCGCAGATCCGCCAGGTCGCGCCGACGGAGGCGACGGTCCTCGTGCGCGGCGCGAGCGGGACGGGCAAGGAGCTCGTCGCGCGCGCGATCCAGTCGCTTTCCCCGCGCAAGGACAAGCCGTTCGTCGTGCTCAACTGCGCGGCGCTCCCGGAGGCGCTGGTGGAGTCCGAGCTCTTCGGCCACGAGCGCGGCGCGTTCACGGACGCGCGCGAGCGCCGCATCGGGCGCGCCGAGGCGGCGGACGGCGGGACGCTCTTCCTCGACGAAATCGGCGACCTCTCGGTCCCCGTCCAGGTGAAGCTGCTGCGCTTCCTGCAGGAGCGGACCTTCTCGCGCGTGGGCTCCAACGAGGAGCGCCGAAGCGACGTGCGCTTCATCGCGGCGACGAGCCGCAACCTAGAGGAGATGATGGCGCAGGGGCGCTTCCGCGAGGACCTCTACTACCGCCTCGCGATCTTCCCGATCGCGCTGCCGGACCTCGCGCGGCGCGGCGGCGACGTGGTGCTGCTGGCGCGGCACTTCCTCGAGAAGGCGTGCCTCAAGTACGGCAAGAGGGTCGACCGCTTCTCGCCGCCGGCGCTCGACGCGATGCAGGCCTACGCGTGGCCGGGCAACGTGCGCGAGCTGGAGAACTGCGTCGAGCGCGCGGTCCTCACCGCGCAGGACGGCTGCATCCGCACCTACAACCTCCCGCCCGCGATCCAGGGGCCCGAGTTCGCGGAGGACCCGTTCCGGCCCGACGCGCCGCCGCGCACGCTCGACGAGCAGCTCGACGCGCTCGAGCGCCGCATCCTCGAGGCGGCCCTGCGCCGCCACGGCGGCAACCGCTCCGCCGCCGGCCGCGACCTCGGCGTCTCCCCGCGGATGATGAACTACCGCCTCAAGCGCCTCGGCATCGGCGCCCGCCCCGCGGACGCGTAGCCTCCGCGGGGCCGCCCGGCCGCGTCCGCGCGGCGCGGGCGCGAGGCCCCGGAGGGTTCAGGGAAGCGGAGGGAGTCGGGGCGGCTTGACGTCGAGGTCCCGGCAGAGGGCCGGAAGGCGCGACCGGACGTCGAGGGCGCGGTCGAGCGCGTCGCGCGCGTCGGCGGGCGGGAGGTCGACTTCGGCTGCGAGACGCAGGAGGTCGGCCGGACCGGGGTTTGCGCCTTCTCCCGCGACGGAGAGCGTCTGCCATCCTCCGGGGCCGTCGGAGAACGTGAAGTCGTAGAAGGGCGCGAGGGACCAGCGGCCGGCCGCGTCCATCAGGAAGGAGGCGTTCTTGAGATGGTCGTCGCGGTTGTGCAGCAGCACGTTGAGGCACGCGCGGAGGAAGAGTTCGCGCCGCGCGGCGGCGTCGCGAAGAAGCGCGGCGGCGAGGCGGAAGAGCACGGCGTATTCGTCGCCCGCGACGCGGAAGTCCGCATGGAGCAGACCCGCGGCGGAGTGCAGGTGGAGTCGTCGGCCGCCGGGGGCGCGGTCGAAGCGCCGCGCGGCGAAGAAGCGACCGGCGCGGGTCTCGACGAGGCGGCAGGGCGCGACCTGCGCGCCGGCGTCGGCGGCGAGGCGCGCGTAGGCGTATTCGAGCGCGCCGGCGCGCGGGCCCTCGGCGCGGGTGTTGAACTTGACGATCCACGGCTCGAAGCCGTCCGGAAGCGGTCCGTCCGGCGCGCGGACGGCGCCCGTGGCGGGGTCGAGCGCGATGTTGGCCTTCGGCCTGACGCCGCCGGAGCTGCCGGCTGCGCGGCGCAGCGCGGGAAGGACCTCCTCGATCCTGCCGCCGTCGAAGTCCCACGCGTTGCGCGCGAGGGCGTCGAGGCGGAAGTCCTCCGCGGCTTCGGCGGCGGGCGGCTCCGCCGGTTCGAAGACGAGCGCGCCCATTCCGTCGCCGCCGAGCGAGGCGAAGCGCTCCAGGAGCGTCGGGAGCCGGCCGTGGCGCTTGCGGAAGCGGGCGTCGACGATCCGCCGCCCCCAGCCGTCGGGGAGCGCGTCCTCGAAGACGCCGAAGGTCTCCATCCCGCCACGGCCGTCGTAGGCCTGCACGCCGGGGCGGACCGGGAGGCGCAGGGGCGAGAGCGGGAGCGGCGATGCGAGAAACGACTCGTCGAACTGGAAGAGCGAGTCGCGCCCGGACTGCGAGAGCATGCCGACGGGCACGCGCCCGTCCGGCGCGAACGCGAGGGAGACGAAGAGGCGGCCGAGGCTCACGCGGAGTCTCCTTTCGAGGCGTGGCGGTGGCGGATGCGAACGGGTTTCGGCGCGTCGGGCCGGAACGAGCGCAGATCGGTCGGCAGGTCGGCGAGGCGACGGCGGGCGACAAGGAAATCCTGGAAGGCGGCGAGCGCGTCGAGCGCGAAGAGGATGCGGGCGAGACGGTCGGTCGACGCGAGTCCCGTTCGCTCCAGGCGGGAGAGCGTCGAAACGGGGACGCCCGAGCGCGACGCCAGCTCGGGCTGCGTCCAGTCCGCGCGCTGGCGAAGCGCGCGGACCAGTCCGCCTAGCGCGGCGGTGAAGTCGCGCGGCTCGACGAGGGAAATCGGCAGTTCGGCATTCATGACGGCCCGAATTCTACTCCAACATGTTGCAAATAGCAAGCATATTTTGAGTTTATGTTAAAATGATGGATTTATCGAGTGCTGAATGGGGCTGGCTGGCTTCGTGTGGGTTACATCCGTCTTCGGAATGTCGAGGGCGCGGGGAGGGACGACGTGGACGCAGGATTCCACGCGAACTTTACAATTTTTATCGGCTCGGAACAGGAGGCGCAACGCAAATTGTGCGAGGGCGCGCGTGAATGCGCGCGCGAATGAGGGCTGGCACGGGGGTTGCTTTGCCGGAAGGGAACGTCGGCAAAGCCGGCCTCGAACCAGCGAACTTCCGAACCTTCCAGCATGCAACGAATCCACGACATCTACCGGCCCGTCGAGGAACGGACGCGCGACTGGCGCGAGGTCGAGCGCCCGCTCGCCGACGGCGAGATCCGCGAGCAGGTCGCCCGCTGCATGAACTGCGGGCAGCCGTTCTGCCACGGGGCGGGGTGCCCGCTCGGGAACCTCGTGCCGGACCAGAACCGCGCGGTGGCGCAGGGCGACTGGCGCCGCGCCTGGGAGCTGCTCTCGCGGCGGTCGGACTTCCCCGAGTTCACGTCGCGCGTCTGCCCCGCGCTCTGCGAGGCGTCCTGCGTGCACCAGCTCGACGAGGAGTCGGTGATGGTCCGCCAGTCGGAAAAGCGGATCGTCGACACCGCGTTCGAGCGCGGCTGGGTCGTCCCGCGTCCGCCGGCGGCGGAGAACGGGCGCCGCGCGGCGGTCGTCGGCGCGGGCCCCGCCGGGCTCTCGGCGGCCGTGACGCTGCGGCGCCGCGGCTGGGCGGTGACGGTCTTCGAGCGCCGCGCGAACATCGGCGGACTCCTGCGCTACGGCATCCCGTGCTTCAAGCTCGACAAGGCGCTCGTCGACCGCCGCCGCGCGATCCTCGAGGCGGAGGGCGTCCGCTTCGAGACGGGCGTCGAGGTCGGGACGGACGTCTCGGCCGCGTGGCTCGCGCGGCGCTTCGACGCGGTCGTCCTCGCGATCGGCACGCCCGCCGCCCGCGACCTGCCGATCCCGGGGCGCGACCTGGAGGGCGTGCACTTCGCGCTGGAGCTGCTCGAGGGCCAGAACCGCTTCCTCACGGGGGAGCTGCCCGCGCCGCCGATCGACGCCCGGGGCAAGAAGGTCCTCGTGATCGGCGGCGGCGACACCGGCAGCGACTGCGTCGGCACGGCGAGGCGCCAGGGCGCCGCGAGCGTGGCGCAGATCGAGATCATGCCCAGGCCCCCGGCGGAGCGCGACCCCTCGACGCCGTGGCCGCTCTGGCCCTACATGCTGCGCACGAGCTCGAGCCACCTCGAGGGCTGCGAGCGCCGCTGGAACCTGAGCTCGGTGCGGTTCGTGGGCGAGGGCGGGCGCGTCGCCGGCGTCGAGGTCGAGACGGTGGAATGGGAGTTCTCGCCCGAGGGGCGGCCGCTCCGGTTCCATCCCGTGCCCGGCTCGCGCGAAACGATCCCCGCGGACCTGGTGCTGCTCGCGATGGGCTTCACGGGCGTCCCGAAGGACCACCCGATCGTCGCGCAGCTCGGCCTCGCGCAGGCGCCGCGCACCGCGCTCGTCTCCGATCCCGCGCGGAACATCCACTGCGTCGGCGACTGCGCGTCCGGCGCGTCCCTCGTCGTCCGCGCCCTCGCGAGCGGAAAAAGCGTTCCGCTCTGATTCCTTCGACCCTTTCAACCTTTTCAACCCCTTCAACCTCTTCAACTTCGATGAGCACGAACGACCGACAGCGGACCCTCTACCGGAGCGAATACGAGCACGACGCGTGCGGCGTCGGCATGGTGGCGAACCTCTCCGGCGAGGCGAACCACGCGATCATCGCGCACGGCCTCACGATTCTCAAGCGCCTCATGCACCGCGGCGCGACGGGCAACGACCCGGAGACCGGCGACGGTGCCGGGCTGCTGCTGCGCATCCCGCACGCGTTCTTCCGCAAGGCCGTGCCGGCCCTTCGCGACGCGGACGCATTCGGCGTCGCGATGATCTTCGGCGGCGAAGGCGAGGAGGCCGCGATCGAGGCGGCGGCGCGCGGCGAGGGCTGCGAGGTCCTTGCGTGGCGCGACGTACCGACCGACCCCTCGGCGATCGGCACGGACGCGCGCAAGGTCATGCCGCGAATCCGGCAGGTCTTCGTCGCTTGGGGCGGTGAAACGCCTCACGCCAAGTCCGCAAAGTCCGCAAAGGCTTTTGGGGAAGAAACTTCGCGGACTTCGCGAACTTCGCGTGAGGAATCCAATGCTTCCTTCGAGCGCCGGCTGCTCGTCGTGCGGCGACAGATCGAGAGGGCGGCGCCGGGGGCCTACGTGTGCTCGTGCTCGTCGCGGACGATCGTCTACAAGGGCCTCCTGCTGGCGACGCAGATCGAGCGGTTCTACCCGGACCTCTCGGATCCGGACTTCGCGTCGCCCTTCGCGATCGTGCACCAGCGCTACTCCACGAACACGTTCCCGAGCTGGGAGCTGGCGCACCCGTTCCGCGCGCTGGCGCACAACGGCGAGATCAACGCGCTCAAGGGCAACCTCGGCGCGCTCGCGGCGCGCGAGCCCTCGCTCGCCTCGCCGCTCTTCGGGGCGGACCTGAGGAAGCTGCTGCCCGTCGTGCGGCCCGGACAGAGCGACTCGGCGTCGCTCGACAACGTCTTCGAGCTACTGGTCGCGGCGGGGCGCGACGCGCCGCACGCGATGATGATGCTCCTGCCGCAGGCGTGGGGTGCCAAGTACCACGTCGGGCACGACGTGCGCGCGTTCTTCGAATACCACTCGGCGCTGATGGAGCCGTGGGACGGCCCCGCGGCGGTCGCGTTCACGGACGGCCTCTCGCTCGGCGCGGCGCTCGACCGGAACGGCCTGCGCCCCGCGCGCTGGACGCTCACGAGGGACGGGCTCTTCTTCCTCGCGTCCGAGGCGGGCGTCCTCGACGTCCCGCCGGCGGACGTCGCGCGCCGCGGCCGCCTCGGCCCCGGCACGCTGCTCTGGCTCGACCTGGAGGGGCACCGCCTCGTCGAGGACGGCGAGCTCAAGGCGTTCTACGCGCGCCGCCGCCCCTACCGCCGCTGGGTGCGGGAGAACCGCATCCCGGTCACGGGGCTCTTCACGGAGATCGTCCCGTCGGCGGTCCCCGGCGGGGAGGACGGCCGCTCGGCGCTGCTGCGGGAGCAGGCGCGCTTCGGCTGGACGCTGGAGGACGTGGAGCTCGTCCTGCGCCCGATGGCCGAGACCGGCGCCGAGCCCGTCGGCGCGATGGGCAACGACGCCGCGCTCGCGTGCCTCTCGAAGAGGCCGCGGTCGCTCTTCGACCACTTCCACCAGCTCTTCGCCCAGGTCACGAACCCGCCGATCGACCCGATCCGCGAGGAGCTCGTGATGTCGATCATGACCTACATCGGCAACCAGGCGAACATCCTCGACGAGACGCCGGAGCACGCGCACCTGGTGAAGATGACGCGCCCCGTCCTCACGGACGACGAGCTGCGCCGCATGCGCAACGTCCCCGACTTCCCCGCGCGGACGCTGTCGCTCTTCTACACGCAGGGTAGCCTCCGCGCCGCGCTCGACCGCCTCGCGCACGCGGCACTGGAGTCGGTCGGCGAAGGCGCGAAGATCATCGTGCTGAGCGATCGCGCGGAGGTTATATCTCACGCAGAGAACGCAGAGAGCGCAGAGTTTTTATCTCACGCAGAGAACGCAGAGAGCGCAGAGGTTTCTCCACCGGATCCGGCGCGGGCCGGCCGGGGGGCGGCCCGTCGCCGGATCCCCTCCCTTCTTGCCGTCGCCGCCGTGAACAAGGCGCTCGCCGAGGCGGGCGTGCGGCCTTCGGTCGGCGTCGTCGTGGAATCGGGCGAGGTGCGCGAGGTGCACCACTTCGCCGTGCTGCTCGGCTTCGGCGCGACGGCGGTGAACCCGTGGCTTGCGCTGGCGACCGTCTCCGAGGTCGGCCGCGCCGACGCCGTCAAGGCCGCCGCGCACTACGTCACGGCGGTGTGCAAGGGCCTGATGAAGATCATGTCCAAGATGGGCATCTCGACGCTGCGCTCCTACCGCTCCGCGCGCATCTTCGAAGCCGTCGGACTCGGCCCGAAGCTCGTCGGCGAATACTTCGCCGGCGTCGCCTCGCCCGTCGGCGGGCTCGAGCTCGAGGATATCGAGCGCCGCCTCGCCGAGGCGGGGGCCGCGGACGCGGCCCCCGTCCTCCCGCCGGGCGGCCAGTACCGCTTCCGCAAGGACGGCGAGGAGCACCTCTGGACGCCGCAGCGCGTCGCGGACTTCCGCGAATCGGTGCGCGCCGGCGACTACGCGCGCTTCCACCGCTACACCGACTCCATCGACAACGACAGCGGCGTCACGCTGCGGTCGCGCTTCGCGTTCCGCGAGGGCGCGGCGGTCCCGCTCGACGAGGTCGAGCCCGTCGAGGAGATCGTGAGGCACTTCGTCGGCGGCGCGATGTCGCTCGGCTCGCTCTCGCCCGAGGCGCACGAGACGATCGCGCTCGCGCTCAACGGTCTCGGCACGATGTCCAACTGCGGCGAGGGGGGCGAGAATCCGGAGCGCTTCGGGACCGACCGCAACAGCGCGATCAAGCAGGTCGCCTCGGGGCGGTTCGGCGTCACGATCGGCTACCTGCGCAGCGCGAAGGACCTGCAGATCAAGGTCGCGCAGGGCGCCAAGCCCGGCGAGGGCGGGCAGCTCCCGGCGCGCAAGGTCGATGCCTTCGTCGCGCGCCTGCGCCACGCCAAGCCCGGCACCACGCTCATCTCGCCGCCGCCGCACCACGACATCTACTCGATCGAGGACCTCGCGCAGCTCATCCACGACCTGCGCTGCGCCAACCCCGGCGCGCGCGTCTCGGTGAAGCTCGTGAGCGAGGCGGGCGTCGGGACCGTCGCCGCCGGCGTCGCCAAGGCGCACGCGGACGTCGTCGTGATCTCGGGCTTCGACGGCGGCACCGGCGCCGCGCCGCTCACCTCCGTCAAACACGCCGGCGTCCCGTGGGAGCCCGGCCTCGCCGAGGCGCACCAGACGCTCGTGAAGAACGACCTGCGCGCCCGCGTGAAGCTCCAGGTCGACGGGCAGCTCCGCACCGGCCGCGACATCGTGGTCGGCGCGCTGCTCGGCGCGGACGAGTTCGCCTTCGGCACCTCCATGCTCGTCTCGCTCGGGTGCGTCCAGTGCCGCAACTGCAACCTCGACAGCTGCCCCGTCGGCATCGCCACGCAGAAGCCGGAGCTGCGCGCGAAGTTCGCGGGCCGGCCCGAGCACCTGCAGACCTATTTCCGCTTCCTCGCGCAGGAGGTGCGCGAACAGCTCGCCGCGCTCGGCTACCGGTCGCTCGCCGAGGCCCGCGGACACGCGGAGCGGCTCGTCGCGAAGGAGGGGGGATTCGACTTCGGGGACCTCTTCGCCTCCGCGGGACAGGGGTTCGGAGGCGCGGCCCCCGCTCGTTGGGCCCCCGACGACTACGACCAACACGAACTCGTGCCCGCGGTCCTGCCCGCCCTCCCCTCCCCTGTCCGGCTCGCCCGCGCCATCCGCAACGCGGACCGTTCGGTCGGCGCGGGGCTCTCGGGCGAGATCGTCGCGCGGTTCGGCGCGGACGGCCTTCCGGACGGCTCGGTGCAGGTGGACTTCCGCGGCGTGGCGGGGCAGAGCTTCGGCGCGTTCCTCGCGCGCGGCGTGACCTTCGCGCTGCGCGGCGAGGCGAACGACTACGTCGGCAAGGGCCTCTCCGGCGGCCTCATCGCGATCCTGCCGCCCGAGGCGCGCGAGGGCGACGTCCTGGCCGGCAACGTGATCGCCTACGGCGCGACGTCGGGCGCGATCTATGTCGGCGGACGCGCGGGCGAGCGCTTCGGAATCCGCAACTCGGGCGCGACGCTCGTCGCGGAGGGGATCGGCGACCACGGCTGCGAATACATGACCGGCGGCGTCGCGCTGATCCTGGGGCCGACGGGCGTGAACTTCGCGGCGGGCATGACGGGCGGCGTCGCCTACGTCCTGGACGAGACGGGCGACCTGGACCTGAACTGCAACCTCGACTCCGTGGACCTCTTCCCGGTCGAGGCGGGATCGGACGACGAGGCCGCGCTGCGCGCGCTCCTCGCGGAGCACGCCGCGCGCACCGGCTCGCCCAAGGCGCGCCGCATCCTCGACGGCTGGCCCTCCTTCCGCCCGCGGTTCGTCCGCGTCTCGCCGACCGGCGGCGTCAGTCCCTGAGGGCCGCGTCGACGCCGGCGCGAAGCTCGGCGACCTTGGCGGCGACGGCGGCGGGAAGCTCCGCCGCGGGGACCTTCTCCGCGAGCGCGACGACCGCCGAGCCGCAGACGACGCCGTCGCCGTGCGGCGCGAGGCGGGCGGCGTCCTCGCCGGTCGAGACGCCGAAGCCGAGGCACAGCGGCAGGTCGCAGCCCCTGCGGATGCGCGCGGCGAGCGCGGCGACGTCCGAGAAGTCGAGCCCGCCCGTCCCGGTCACGCCGAGGCGCGTGATCACGTAGAGGAACCCGCCTGCGCCCTTCGCGATCTTCGCGAGGCGCGCGTCGGTCGTCGTCGGCGCGGCGAGGCGGATGACGTGCAGCCCGTTCGCGGCGGTCGCGGCTTCGAGCTCGCCCGCCTCCTCCGGCGGGATGTCGACGCACAGGACGCCGTCCGCGCCCGCCGCGGCGGCGTCGCGCGCGAGCGCCCCGTAGCCGTAGGCGAAGAGCGGGTTGCCGTAGCTGAAGAGCACGACGGGCGTCGCGTGGCCGGCCTCGCGGAAGCGCCTCACCATCGCGAGCGCGCCGCGCAGGTTCATGCCGCCCTTGATCGCGCGCTGCGACGCGCGCTGGATCACGGGGCCGTCCGCCGTCGGGTCCGAGAACGGGATTCCGAGCTCGATTATGTCCGCGCCGTGCCCGGCGGCGGTCGTCATCATCGCGAAGCTCGTCTCCGCGTCCGGGTCGCCGGCCGTGAGGTAGATCACGAGCGCCTTGCGTCCCTGCGCCTTCAGGTCGGAAAAGGTCTGGTCGATGCGGTTCATGGTAGGTTGAAAGGTTGAAGGGTTGAAAGGGTAAGAAGGTTGAAAGGGTTGGAACGGCGCGAGATTCTACCCGTTTCTATTAATAGAGTCAATCGGAAAATTCGGCACTGCTTTCGTCGTCGGCCGGCCTTGCCTTCCGGAGACGGATGTGCCAGACTCTTCCGCATGTCCTCCGCGATTCTGCTGATGCTCCTGACGGGCGCCCTCTGGGCGCTCGTGGGCGTGCTGTTCGGGGCGGCTCCGGCCGAGAAGGACCGCCTCTGGTCGTTCTTCGCGCTCAACGGCATCCTCTTCACGGCGTCCGTGTGGCTCACGCAGGCGCCCGCGGCCGCGCCTCCGCGCGAAGTGCTCCGCCTCGCGGCGCTGATCGTCCCGAGCGCCGTGGCGGAGGTGTTCGCCTTCCTCCTGCTCAAGCTCGCCATGGAGCGCGGCCCGCAGGGGATCGCCTGGTCCGTCTCGCAGAGCGCGATGGCGCTCGCATTCCTCGGCTCCGTGGCCTTTCTCGGGACGCCCGCCTCGGCCGCGCAGTGGCTGGGACTCGCGCTCGCCCTCGCGTCTCTCGTCCTCTTCGCGCGGGTCCGGCCGGCGGGTCCGGCCGGCGCGGGCGCCGGCGGGCCGCGCTACTGGCGGATCCTTCTCGCCTCGTTCTTCCTGATCGGCGCCGGGCAGTTCCTCCGGCTCGTGCCCGGCCATGCCGGCCTCTCGTCCGCGGCCCTGACGTGGCGCCTTCCCCTCCAGGCCCCCTTCGGCATGATCTTCTGGACCGCCGCCTGCCTGTCCACGGGCCGCTGGAGGCCGCGCCTCGTCTGGCGGCAGGCGCTGCCATACGCCGTCGTCGTCGCGCTCGGGCAGATCGCCTTCTACCGTGCGACCGACGCCGCGGACGCGCTCCGCCTCACGGCGGTCGTCCTGCCGGTCTCGATCGGAACCTGCATCCTGCTCTTCGCCCTCTGGTGCCGCTTCGTCCGAGGCGAGCGCCTTTCGCCCGTTGGCTGGGGCGCCGTCGCGCTCGACATCGCGGGCATCGTCCTGCTGTCCTGCGCCTAGCCGAAATCTCCAATCCTTCCTACCGCCATGAAAGAAATCCAGACCATGTGCAACTTCGCGGCGCCGCCGATGGAGCGGATTCGCGTCGGCTTCGTCGGAATCGGGGAGCGCGGCACGACCGCGGTCTTCCGCGTGTCCGGTATTCCCGGAACGGAGACGGCCGCGCTCGCCGACCTGCGCCGCGACCAGTGCGAGCGCGCGAAGGCGTGGCTCGAGGAGAGGGGGCGCCCCGGCGCGAAGCGGATCCACGGCGGGGCGGAGGAGTCGTGGAAGGCGGTGTGCGACGACCCCGACGTCGACGTCGTCTACGTGACCGCGCCCGCGCCGCTGCACCCGCGGATCGTCCTCTACGCGCTCCGCGCCGGCAAGCACGTGCTCACCGAGGTCCCGGGCGCGCAGACGCTCGAGGAGGCGTGGGAGATCGTCGAGACGTGCGAGAAGGCCCGCCGCCACTGCATGATGCTCGAGAACTGCTGCTACGGCGAGATGGAGATGCTCGCGTGGAACCTCGCGCACAAGGGCCTGCTCGGCACGCTCGTCCACGCCGAGGGCGGCTACATCCACAACCTCGTGTGGAGGCAGCTCGAGGACAACTTCCGCAACCGCGCGAACTTCGGCGGCGGCACGGTCCACGGCTTCGGCAACACCTACCCCACGCACGCGCTCGGCCCGATCTGCCTCTACCTGGACGTCAACCGCGGCGACCGGATGCAGAGCGTCGTCTCGATGTCGTCGCTCGCCGCCGCCAACCGCGAGTTCGCCGAGGCCACCTATCCGCCGGACTCCTGGCAGCGCCGCACCGAGTGGCTCACCGGCGACATGAACACCTCCATCATCCGCACGGCCCGCGGCCGCACGATCATGATGCAGTACAGCACCGCGTCGCCGCGCCCCTACAGCCGCATCAACCTCGTGCAGGGGACGAAGGGCTGCTTCTACGACTACCCGCCGCGCCTCGCGCTCGCGCAGAAGCCCGGCGACGAGGCGGAGTGGATGGACGCAGCCTCGTTCGAGAAGGCGCGGAAGGAGCACATGCACCCGCTGTGGCGCACGACCGGCGAGCTCGCCGCGAAGGACGGCGGCCACGGCGGCATGGACTTCATCATGGACCTGCGCTGGGTCTGGTGCCTGCGCAACGGCCTGCCGCTCGACATGGACGTTTACGACCTAGCGAGCTGGAGCGCGATCGTTCCCTGCACGGGCGAGAGCGACCGCAGGGGCGGCGCCCCCGTCGAGATCCCCGACTTCACCCGCGGCGGCTGGAGGACCGCGAAGCCGGCCTCGATCGGCGACGTCGACCTCGCGCAGCTCGGGTTCTAGCGCCCTTCCCGCCTCTCTCCGCCGCCTCGCCGGAGCCGGAAGGAACGGACGCAGCGGATTTTCCAAGCCGAACACAAACCACGAACATGAAACGCATTTCCCTCTTCGTCGACGCCGCGGCGCCGGTCCGCGGGGCGGACGGTTCCGCCGGACATCCCTTCCCGACACTCGAGGTCGCGCGCGACGCGCTCCGGCGCCGACGCGCGTCCGGCGCGATCCCGCGCGACGCGCCGGTCGACGTTCTCGTGCGCGAGGGCGTCTACCGTCTGAAGCGTCCGCTCTCGTTCGACGCGCGCGACGGCGGCGCCGCGGAGGCTCCTGTCACATGGCGCGCCGCGGGCGCCGGAATGCCGGTCGTCACGGGCGGCATCGACCTTACGACGGGCTGGGAGGAATCGGATGTCGACGGCCTCGCGTGCTGGCGCCGGCCGATGCCGGAGGCGCGCGGACCGGACGGCGTCCGCTTCACGCAGCTCTTCGTCGGCGGCGCGCGCCGCTACCGCGCGCGGCTGCCGCGCGAGGGGTTCTGGCGGTTCGACGGCATCCCGCCCGCCGAGGCGAGGCGCGACGCCGGCGGCGCCTTCCACGGCGCGATGTCGGCGCGCCTCCCGGCCGAGGCGGCGCGCGCGCTTCGCGACCCCGCGGCGCTGCGCGAGGCGGAGTTCGTCGTGCCCGACCACTGGTACGAGAACCACCTCCGCGCCGCGTCGCTCCGGGGGCGCACGGTGCGGTTCGAGACGCGCGGGTTCTCGCGGCTCTCGAAGGACGAGACCGGGCGCGCCGCGCGCTTCCGGCTGGACAACGTCCGCGCGGGCCTGACGGAGCCCGGCTTCTGGTTCCTCGACCGCGCGAAGGGCGAGCTGCTCTACCTGCCGCTGCCGGGCGAGAAGCGGAACGAGACGCCGGTCGAGGCGCCCGTCCTGCCCTGCCTGCTGCGCGTCTCGGGCGACCTCTTCGACCCGGCACGGCGCGTCCGGCACCTGCGCTTCGAGTTCCTCGATCTGCGCGCGCAGGAGTGGGAGCTGCCGCGCGAAAGCCCGGGCGTCCGCCAGGCCGCGTTCCAGGTCCCCGCGGCGGTGCATTTCGAGGGCGCGGAGGACTGCGCGCTCTACGCCTGCCGCGTCTCGCGGACCGCGGGCTGGGCGGTGGAGCTGCTGCGCGGCTGCCGCCGCTGCCGCGTCGTCGCCTGCTCGCTGCGCGACCTCGGCGCCGGCGGCGTGAAGATCGGTCACGAGGGGCCGCTGCCGGACGTCTGGTTCGACGAGATCTCGCGCGGCCTCGACGCCGCCGCGCTCGGCTGGGGCCCGCGCGCCTCCGACCCGCGCTCGGCGCCGCAGCGCCCCGGGGCGGCGCGAGCCCCCGGCTCCGCCGACCCGGCCGCGGCGACGGTCGCCGACTGCTCGATCGTCGGGGGCGGACGCCTCTTCCATTCCGCCATCGGCGTGTGGTGCGGCGACGCCGGCGGCTGCCGGATCGTCCACAACGAGATTCGCGACTTCTTCTACTCCGGCGTCTCCTGCGGCTGGTCGTGGGGCTACATGCCGGCGAACGCGCGCGACAACCGCATCGAGGGCAACCGCGTCTCCGACATCGGCCACGGGATGCTCTCGGACATGGGCGCCGTCTACACGCTCGGGCGCCAGCCGGGCACCGTCGTCGCGCGCAACTTCGTGCACGACGTCGGCAGCTACGGCTACGGCGGCTGGGGGCTCTACGCGGACGAGGGGACGAGCTGGGCGCGCTTCGAGGAGAACGTCGTCCTGCGTACCCGCAGCGAGGGCTTCCACCAGCACTACGGCCGCGACAACCTCGTGCGCCGCAACCTCCTCGCGGACTCCGGCGAGGCGGGAGTGCGCCTCTCCCGGGGCGAGGCCTTCCGCGCGCTCTCGCTCGAGGGCAACGCGGTGCTGCATCCCGCCACGGGCGTCGCGCTGCGACTCCCCGCCGCCGGCGGCGCCGCCGCGGACGTCCGCGGCAACCTCTTCGCTCCCGCGCCGGGCGCGCCCTCCGCGCCCCCGCCCGCCGGCTTCGCGCTGTGCGACGGCGGCGCCGCCGCGCCCGATCCCGAGGGCGCGCTCCCCTCCCCTCGCCTGCCGCGCGGCGCCGCGCGTGGCACGCTCTCCGCGGAGGAGGCCGCGCGGATCATGGCCGAGGCCGGCCCGCGCTATCGCGGCCGCACCCTGCCGGCCTCGATCGACGACATCCCGCCGGAGCCGGAGACGACGCGCGCGCTACTGGAGCCGGTGCTCCTCGCCGCGCCGCTCGCGTGGCGCCTCGCGGACGACCCCGCCGACCCGCCGGACTTCTGGAAGGCGCACGACCGCGCCGGGATTCCGTGCGAGCCGGGCGCGCCGGTCACGGTCTCGATGACGCTCGAGAACCGCGGCTTCGCGCCGATCGCCGGGCGCTACCGCTTCCGCGTGGAGCCGGCCGGCGCCGCGCGGATCGAAGGCCCGAAGACGCTCGTCTTCGACCTTGCGCCCGACGGCCGCGCCAGCTGGGAGGCGACGCTCGTCCCGACCGGCAAGGCGACATTCTTCCGTCTCGTCGCGACCTGCTCCGCCCCCGACCAGCCCGGCGCCGACCTCCGGTTCGAAAGTCCCCTCCGCGGCGGACGCGGCGGCCGCCGCGTCCGCGCGGAGCGGGCTTGACGGCGCAGCTTTGCCGCGCGGCCGACGGGCCGGCGCAAGCCGCCTCGCTTTTCTTCCCAACGAAACGCCGCCGATCGGGTATTCTCCTTCAGAAGGGCGCGATTGCCCCGCAACGCCATGACGATCGTCGAAGAACTCCGGATCGACCGCGAAAGCGGGGCGCGCCGCCTTGAAAGCGAATACAAGGCGGGGCTGATGACGCTCGCCCGGCGCTTCTGCGCCGACGAGGGCGACGCCGAGGAGCTCGTCAACCGGACGCTCGCGGCCGTCGTCGAGGGCATCGACGACTATCTGGAGCAGTCCGCCTTCTTCGGCTGGATGTGCAAGATCCTGGAGAACATCCACGCCAAGGACGTCCGCCGCAAGTCCAGCCGGACGGTCGCCGGCGATGCGGAGGCGGTCGCCGGCGCGCGCGACGACGAGGCCGAGGACCGGATCTTCCGCGAGGTCGACGCCTCCCTCCTGCGCGACGCGATCGCCGAACTGCCCGCCGACCTGAAGGACGCCCTGATGCTGCGTTACTTCATGGACCTGCCCGTTTCGCGCGTCGCCCGGATCCTCGCCGCGCCGGAGGGCACCGTCAAGTGGCGCCTGCACTGCGCGCGGATGGTGCTTGCCGCCAAGCTGGGCGCGCAGAGCCCGGGCGTGCGGATGCTGCTGCTCGCGCTCCTGCTCGCCGCGGGCCTCGCCGTCGGCGGCGGGGTCTATGCGCTCGCCACGGCGGCCGCCTCCCGCGCGGAGTCCGCGGAGTTCGCG
>JAFTHC010000242.1 GCA_017457625.1 Kiritimatiellia bacterium | reverse complement strand
CGTCGCCACGCGCGCGGAATCGCCCCACGCCGTCACGCCCGCGCCGCGCCAGATCGTCGTCTCCTGCCCGCGCTCGATGTCGAAGGGCTTCACCTCCACCGAGACGCTTCCTTCCACGCGCACCGTCCCGGACGCCTCGAGCGACCCGGCCACGACCTTCTCCGCGACGATGGCGTTCGCGCCAAGCGTCCCCACCTTGATGTCGCTCGCCGCGCCTTCCGCGACAAGTGCGCGGTTCACGGTTGCGACGGACGCGAACGCGCGGCGCGGCGCGAGCGGCGAGAGCGCGTCGCCCACCGTCAGCTCCACGTGCGTGAGGTTGTTGGACGCGAAGGCGTAGGCGAGCTCGTTGTTGCCGAACACCGCCTCGAACGATCCGTCCGGATTGATCGGCACGTCCGCGACGTCGCCCGACCAGAGCGGCGTGGTCGCCGACGCGGAATCGTAGACCTTGACGTTCATGTTCTTCTTGAGGCCGCTCGTCCATTCGCCGAAGTTCGTCAGCACGCCGCGGTACACGAGGCGCGTGATGCCGCCCTCGAGATTGCGGGGCACCACCTTCCACTGGGCGTAGAGGGCAATGTTCTCGTCCGTCAGAATGGAGGTGTCGGCAAGCGCGAATTCGTAGTTTTCGTCATAGACCTTCACGCCGCCCGTCGGCTCCGTGAAGTAGCCGAGGAAGATGTCGTCGCCCTGCTTTAGCGCGATCGGCGCATCAGTCGCCGTGGAGGTGGAGAGCCGGCAGGATCCCGTGCCGATTTCGGCTCCGCCCGAGGAGAACGTGAAGCCGACCGCATCCAGCTTCCAACGTGCGTAGAGCGTCGTGTCCTCGACGGTCTGCCAGACGGGATAGACCGCTCCGCTGTCGCTGTAGATTTGCGTCCCGTCCGCCGTGTAGAAGCCCTGGAATTCATAGCCAGTCTTGGCAGCGAGACCCGGCACGACCGGCGGCGCGAGCATCAACGATGCCTGCACCGTGCCGACGGATACACCATCCGACATGAACGTGACTCTAATCGGAGCGGCCGGCGCATCCCCGGCGCTTAGCGCCACCGGTTGCGCTGCCGCGCGCGCCGGAGAAACCGTCAGGGTGACGCAGTCCAGCGACTGGAGCGTGCCGCTGTCACCGCGTGTCGTGTTCGCCGCGCCGCCATTGCCGCCGGGGCCGCCGGATGCCGTGCCGTAGCCCACGTCGGACGCGACAGGTTCTCCGCCTATGTCTCCGGATGCACCCGCAGTGCCGCAGTAGGAACTGCCGCCCCATCCGCCATAGCCCCAGGCGTAAAGATACGCCGAATATCTGCTGTTGGAGAAAGTGCCGCCCGAACCGCCGCCGCCGCCGCCGCCACCACCCGCGCCGCCGCCGCCGATGCCGTATTCCGCGTTCTGGCCGCGCGCGCCGCCTCCGCCGCCACCGCAGCCGCCGCCGGTGAAGTCGTAGCTCCAGCCGGAACCGCTGTCATTGGCCGAGTCGCCGTAATTTCCTCCAGAACCGTCGAGCGATGCCTCGGCTCCCGCCGTCGCCCGAACGGTGACATTGCCGAGAATGACGATCTTGCCCATGCCGCCGCCGTCTGCTCCGCTTGAACCACTGCTTCCGTCGCGACCGTTGCCGATGTAGGATTTGGGTTCGTCTACATCGCAAGTCATCCATGGGGTGTAGGTGCCGCCGGCACCTCCGGCACCGCCCGCGCCGCCAACGCCGCCGATCGCAGGCGCACCGCCGCCGCCGCCCGCGCCGCCGTCGCCGCCAGCGCCGCCTCTGCCGCGACGGGCGTCGATTTGGACTTCACCGGCGCTGCCGTCGCCGCCATTGCCGCCGTTTCCGGCCGCGCCGCCCGTCGCCACCAGAGTGCCGTCGCCGACGATGTAGAGCGTCGCGGTTTGGGGAACATAGATGGCAGGAGTGGCACCGGCGGCTCCATTCGCGTCTGCGCCGGTTACCGTCAGCGTCGCCCCGCTCTTGATGTTGATGATCGCGCTCGCGCCGTCCTCAACGGCAATCGCGCTTTCGCCGTTCTTGCCATCTATCGACTCGTCGCTCACGACGGTGTATATCTGCCCGTCGGAAAGCGACATGGGGCCGACGACGAAGATTGAGAGCATGGGCTTGCCGCCCGACACGCTCCAATGCGAGGAACCAAGAGCGTCAACCAGTGCGCTGGCGCTCATGGTGGACGTGTCGGTTCCCTGCGGCGTGGCAATGGCCTGCGTATAGAAACTGTTTCCCACTGTGATGTTGTTGTATCCTCTGCAGAATGTCGCGCAGCGATAGTCTGAGGACAACACCACTTCGTGCGGGGCAAACAAGGAGTTGCTGATTGTCATCGCAGCATCATGTTCGTTATATCCCACGAACCCGCCGATGCTGTGTCCGTTCGCGAAAAGGAGCGATCCGTCAAAAAGGCAGTTGTCTATCTTGGTATCGACCACCTGGATCGTTCTGGAAATGAATCCCCCGCTCGTCATGTCCCCGGAATAGCTGCTGGTGATTGCGACGGACGAACGACAGCTGGAAATCGTGGTGCCGGGAAGTTTCACGTCGCCAATCAGCCCGGATGTGAAATGCCTGTCCGTGGTGATGCTCCCCCTCGTGTGAAGATTGGAAATTTTGGCGCCGGCGACGTATGCAAACGGGGCTGCGAAATCCACGCCCGGCAGATTCCAGTTCAATGTCAGCCGGTGACACTGTCCGTCGAATGTGCCGCCATACGGATTGTTCGCCGTTCCCACGCGCGGGGAGTCCTGCGTGAGCGTCACGTCGGCGGTCATCACCGCGTCGAGCGTCGTCTCGCCGCCGTTCACGCGGTTTGCGAACGCCGTCCAGTCGGCGGCGCTTGCGATCTGCACCGTCTCCGCGAGAGCCGTCTGCGCGAAAACCGCGGCAGCCGTCGCCATCATTGCAAAAAGCGTCTTTTTCATTGGCTGATTCCTTTCCAGGATTCTAGACTTCCAGGATTCTAGAGTTCTAGGACTCTCTCCTTATTCCGGCACTCCGAAGTAGATGAACTGCGTCTTGTAGCCGAGGGCGGCTCCGTTCGCGTGGAGCGTGACGGTCTCGCCCTTGCGGACCGGGACCGTCCAGACGGCCGTCCGCGCGCCGCCGCTCCCGATCGCGCCCATGGGCGTCACGGTGAGATTGCCGACAGTGAGACCGACTTGGCTGGACGAGGAATTGGCCGTTTCGGCGCGGATCTGGACGAAGCCGTCGTATTTGGCGGTCCATGACTTCGTGCTTCCCGAGAGCGAACCGGACTCCTCGCCCTCGCCGCCGCCAATCGTCTTGTTGGCGAGGTTCGCCATCTGCGCCCCGCCGTCCTTCGAAATGGAACCGAAGAGCCGCAGGCTGCCGCCGCGCACGTTCACGTCGTCGAGCGCGATATCCTGGAAGCCGGCGAGCGAGCCGGCGGAGAACGCTTCGCCGCCGACGCTCAGCCCGGACGTGACGAGGCTCTCCGCGAGCGCCGTCGTGATGCGGATTTCGTCGCCGGGCAGCCAGACTTCGCTCGCCTCCGTCGCGATCGCCGACGCGCTCGAGGCGACGAGCGCGTAGGGCGAAGTGGCCACGGTCATCGCCGTCTCGCCGCCGGGAAGCCCCGCGAGGCGCACCTCCTGGACGTTGTGGGTGTAGAGGTCGCTGCCATCCACCTCGACCGATGCGCCGAAGACGGCGTCGCCGTTCGTCCTGAGCGCGAGCGGGACGTTCTGCTCGGAGGTGCCGTCGTCGTAGACCACGGTGGCGGTCGCGGACACGGTCGCGTTGGTGAGGCCCCACGCGACGCCCTCGACGTTGACGACCGGCGGCTGGACGCCCGTCGCGATGCGGATCGCGCCGCGCACGGGGGCCATGCGCGCCCCGTGGAGCTGGTCGATGCCGATCGGCATCGTCGCAAGGTCGGCGCTGTCGCCGTAGAGCAGCTCCGTCACGCCGTTCGTGACGATGGCGATGTTGTCGAGCCGGTAGTCGTAGCGGACGAGCGCCGCGTCGCGGTTGCCGCTCGCCGAGGACTGCACCGGCTCGTACCAGATCTGGCGCACGCCGAGGAGGTCGTCGGCCTGCGGAGGATTGAGGATCGCGTCCTGGGTCTGCGTCCCGAGCGAGGAGCAGATGGAATGGACCTTCCCGGCCGCCACGGCCGCGCCGCCCGAGGGCTTCGCGATCAGCGTATTGAGGAAGTAGGTGTCGATGCCCGCCGCGCTCACCAGCGCGTTCGCATCGCCGGGCACGAGCGTGCAGTGGATGAAGACGAGCGGGGCCTTGAGCGAGGCCACCGCGCTGCCGGTCCCCGCCTTGTTGCGGGCGAACGTGCAGTTGACGAACGCGGCTTCGGCCGAGGCGTCGGACAGCGACACGGCGCCGCCGCCCCCCGCCTCGTTGTCCGCGAACGTGCAGTTCAACGCCATGAGCTTTGCGTCGCGGCCGCTCCCGATCGCGCCCCTGTTGCCGATGAAGGAGCAGTCCGCGACCGTCAGACCTCCGCTGTGCGCAACCGCCTGGGCGGGGCAGTTCTTGAAGTTGATGCACCGGAGGCTGATATCGGAGCCGGTGAGCTGCAGCGCGTTGAAGTCGCCGCCCGCCGTGATCGTCACGCCGTTGCCGCCGTTGAAGCCGTCGATCTCGATCGGCGCCGTCCCGGCATCCACGGCGATGACGCGCGAGAGCGTGATGACGTTCTTGCCGTCCTCCGCGGGGAGGTTGAACTCGATGCGGCGGACGCCGCCGGTTCCCGCGAGCGCGGCGTCGGCGGAGATTTCGCGCATCGCGTCGCGCAGCGTGATCTTGCCCTGCCCGAGGTTCTCGCCGTCCTCGTTCGTGTTGACGACGAGCATCGTGGGCGCGACCTCCCAGTGCGCGTAGAGGCTCGCCGAGTTTTCGACGCTCTCCCAGACCGGCGAGGACGCCGCGCCGTCGGGACCGTAGATGCAAGTCCCGCCCGTTTCCGCCGTGAAGTAGCCGAGGAAGCGGTAGCCGTTGCGCGTCACGTCCGGCGCGCCCGGCATCGGGAGCATCAGCGACGCCGAGGCCGTGCCGACCTCGGCCCCTTCGGAGAAGAAGTGGAGTATCGTCGTGTAGAGCGCGGACGTCACCGGCGCAAGCGGCGTGTTGCTCGCGCGGCGCGGGGTCGACGTGAACTGGACGGACGGGCCGATCACGAGCGTGCCGTTGTCGCCGCGCCGCGTGTTCGCCGCGCCGCCGTCGCCGCCGCCGCCGCCATTGGCCCTGCCGTAGTAGAGGCTGATCGTCTGGACGCCGCCGTTGTTGCCGGTCGAGCCTGTGGTGCCGCGATACGACTTGCCGCCCTTGCCGCCGGCGCCCCAGGCCGTGTCGTAGCCGGAGGCGGAATTGCAGATCGTGCCGCCTGCGCCGCCGCCGCCGCCGCCCGCGCCGCCTGCGCCGCCGCCGCCGATGCCGTATTCCGCGTCCTGGCCGCGCGCTCCGCCGCCGCCGCCGCCGCCG
>JAFTHC010000241.1 GCA_017457625.1 Kiritimatiellia bacterium | reverse complement strand
TCCCATGCGCCGGAGCCGGAGAGGTCCTTCGGCCGCGGCTCGGCCGGGAACGCCTTGAACTTCCATTCCCCGGCGAGGGGGATGTCGAGTTCTTCGCGAACCATGGCGAGACAGTTTTGGCCGTCAATCGTCATGTCGCGGCAATACCGCCATGAACCACGGATGGAAAGAGCCGATGCATCCTTCGTCCACATGCCGGAGTGTCCGCCCCAGTCAAGCACCTTGACGGCGACGACGTTCGTGCCGACGTGGAGCGTCCCGGCGGGAATATCATATTGCCGGGGGGCGTCCCATGCATTGGTCGAACCGACGAGAACGCCATTGACATAGGTCCAATCCCGATCGTCGACGGGGCCGAGCGAAAGCGAAGCCGGGCCGACGATCGGACCTTTTTCTTCCTCAATGACGAACGTCCTGCGATACCACACCCAGCCGTCGAAGTCATTCGAGACGTGCTTCTCGGTGATTTCGGGGAGGTTGGCGGTCTGCCAGTCCGAATCGTCGAAATCGGGCGTGGCGGGGGCGTCGCCGGGGTCGAGCGACGGCAGCGCGTTCGTCCATGCGGCGAGGTCGGCCTCGAACCGCTCCGCGCCGCCGTTCTCCCACGACTCCGCCAGGTCGCGGCGCTTCGCGGCCTCCGCGCCGAAGTCGCCGCCGACCGCCTCGGCGGCCTCGTAGGGGATCCAGGTCTTGATGGGCGAGCCGGACCAGGACGCCTCGATGAGGCCGATCGGGACGTCGGGCATCGCCTCCTGCAGCGCCTGGCCGAAGAAGTAGCCGACGGCGGAGAAGGCCTTGGCGTGCGCGGGGTCGCAAGGCGTCCAGCCGTAGTCGTCCGGCAGGTCGCGCTGCGGCGAAAGGGCGGTGCGGTTGCGGTCGTCGAAGAGGCGGATCCTCGCGTGCGTGTTCGTCTCGACGTCCTCCTTCCCGCGCGTCAGCCCCCAGCCGTAGTTCATGTCCATGTTCGACTGGCCGGAGCAGAGCCACACGTCGCCGAAGAGGATGTTCTCGGCGCGCGCGCCCGCGCCGTCCGGCGCGGACGCGGCGCCGAGGGCGATGGTGGCGCCGGCCTCGTCGGCCGGCGCGTAATCAACGCGAAGCGTGAACGGTCCGCCGGCGGGATGCGGCGGAAGCTCGGCACGCCAGCGGCCGTTCGCGTCGGCCACGGACGAAACGGACGGAGGCGTCGTTTCCATCGCCTCGCGGTCCGGCTCGACGAGCCGGACCGCGAGAGCCATTCCCGGCTCCGCGGTGCCCCAGATCGGGAGCGGCACGTCGCGCTGGAGGACGGCGTGGTCGCGAAACATCGGCGCGAGCGTGATCGGCGCGGCGGCCATTGCCGCGGCGGGGAGAACTGCGAGGAGGAGGAGGAGCGTGCGTTTCATGCGTTGCGGAGAATGTCGATGATGGAAAGAGTCGGAACCTGGCGTCCTCCCCGGAGTCGGGCATGCTCGTCCTCCACCGATTCGGACGAGGGGAAAGTATCCAGAAACGAAGACGGATGTCAAATACCACGAAAACTTCGGAGATCCCGAATCGGGACGGCCGCTCCGGTTTGGAATCTCTGCGCGCCGGGCGTTTTCGCTTGCGCCGGGCGCGCGGGGGGCGTAGAATGCCGCGCCGTCCGACACAAAGGAATCCAGCCATGGCCTTCAACCACGTCACGAAAATCGACGACCTCGTCCCCGTCCGCAACGTCCTCGCCAGCCTCTTCGACAAGACCGGCGTCGAGGACTTCGCCAAGGGGCTCCTCGAAACCTGCCCCGGCGTCCGCTTCTTCAGCACCGGCGGCACCTACAAGGCGCTCGCCGCCGCCCTCGGCGACGCCGCCGCGGACCGCCTCGTGCAGGTCTCCGACTACACGGGCCAGCCCGAAATGCAGGGCGGCCTCGTCAAGACGCTCGACTTCAAGATCTACCTCGGGCTGCTCGGCGAACACTACAACGACGCGCACCAGGCGGACCTCAAGCGCACCGGCGCGGTCGAGATCGACATGGTCGTCGGCAACCTCTACCCCTTCCGGAAGGTCGCCGCGCAGCCTGGCGTTTCGCCCGAGGACTGCCGCTCCAACATCGACATCGGCGGCCCGTGCATGATCCGCGCCTCCGCCAAGAACTTCATCCGCGTCGCCTCCGTGACCGACACGGCGGACTACCCCGCCCTGCTCGCCGAGCTGCGCGCCACCGGCGGCCGGCTCTCGCTCGCCACGCGCTTCCGCCTCATGAAGAAGGCGTTCGCCCACACCGCCGCCTACGACGCCGCGATCGCCGCCCACTTCGGCGCGATCGACTCCGTCGACGCCGTCTACGACAAGGCGTAGGCGCCGGCCGCGCGGCGCGCGGAAATTTCGGCTTGACACGGAAATCGGCCCGGTGGTAGCATCCCCGCCGTTTTCAACGCCAGTGTAGCTCAGTTGGTAGAGCAGCGCATTCGTAATGCGCGGGTCGGGGGTCCGAGTCCCTTCGCTGGCTCCAACTTCAAACACGCACGAAACCCAATAAAATCGGGCCTCTCGTGCGTGTTTCGTTTTTCTCGCCGCACCTCCCGCAAGTGACAGTTTGTGACACTTGGGAACAAGGGGGGATTGGGAACAAAACGGGGAACACGCGACCCCGGTAGAATCCGGCGCGGGGAACAACGCCGTTCCGTCCCCTGCGACGAGGACCTCGAGCGCGTCGACGACGAGGACCGCGACGTCCTCCAGCGCACCGCGTAGCTTCGCCGGAGAGACGCCTTGCGCGCGTCCGCGCCGTGCGGTGCGCCAACTGCCCGCTCCATGTCTCCGGGCGCGTTCTGCGAGCTCCTACGGGCAACGGCGGCGGCGTCCGCGACGACGACCTCGCAAAACGAAATCCGCCCGCCCCTCGCGGAGCGGACGGATTCGTCGTCTGGAGCTGGTCGTCTACCGCGCGCCCTCGGTCGTGAAAGCGGGCTTGAGCAGTTCAGACCAGACAACGCCGATGGGCGCCGCTGGATTGACTTCTTGATAGACGATGGCGTCGACGTTCACCTTCGCGCCGCCAAGGGTCACGATTCGGAACTGCGCGAGCAGTCGTCCGTCGTCCGTCCGAAAGATTCCCTCGATGGCGAGTTCGGCGTCGAGCGACACGGCGCGGAGCGCGTGCGTCGGACGATCGTCGCCGGTCTCGGCATCGGTCTCGACGACCAGATTTCCGACCCAGCGCCCGAAGGCGTCGGACGCGGGAAAGAGGTCGGGCCGCCGATCCGTGTCGGCTAGGACGAGCGGCTCGTCGCGGAATACGGGGACGGCGTGACGGAGTTCGCGTCGCGGTGCGAGCGCGGCGACGTGTGTGTTTGTGTTGTTCATGTTTTGGATTTCCCAAAAAGCAACCCGTCGACCGGGTAGGATGGACCGCGCGAACGGTCGGCCGGTGACGGGCTGCAACTTGGTATTCACTTGGCGCGGGCATCCTACCTCCCACGGTTCTCCGCGTTCGCGGGGAACGAGTCAGAGTCTGCCAGAATCGCACGGTCGAGTCAAGCGTGCGATTGCGAGGGCTAGAGGTGGCCTAGAATCGCGTCGCGCGCTCTTGAGCGGCAACCGCGCCACCGAGGGCGGCGGGCGCGTTCCTGCGTGTCCTACGCAAGAATAAGGCCGCCCCGGGGGCGGGAGTCCACTCGGGTGGGCAGCGAATCCCGTGTGCGGCATGGACAGGGCGAAGGAAAAGCCCCCGTCGCCGGAAATGCTAGAGCGACGACCGCACCCCTACAACCTCCCGCCTCCGGGGACGGCGCAAGCTACTTCTCCGGCGGCGGGATCGTCTCGCCCATGCCGCACCAGTTCTCGGCGTCGACGGTTGGCGAGTCCGCCGCGCCGACCTTCGCCACCGGCGGGCGGGCATGGCACTCGCCGCGCATCGGGTCGAAGTCTGACGGCTGCCAGTAGCGGCACTCGCGGCAGGTCACGCGGACAAGGTGGCGGCGGGCGTCAATGAGCTTGGCGGCTTCGCGTTCGCGACGACGCGCGGCATCGGCTTCGGCAATCCTCTTTCGGATGTTCGGAAGCTCGCCCTCCGTCGCGCGCTTGGCGGCGGCGTCCGCGTCGTTGCGGAAACGGACGGCTGCGGCGCGCCTCCGCTCGGCCTCTCCGGTGAAGGTGGGGAGCGCGTGCTTGACGGTCTCGGCGTGCTGTTGGAGTTCACGGGCGCGCTTGGCGGCCGCGTCGGCGGCTTCCTCCGCTTTGTCGGCGTCCACCTTGCACGCGTCGAAGTCCTCCCGGCTCGTGGCGTTCGCGACCTTCTCGCGGGCGACCTTTGCACGGTTGGCGGAGAACCGCGCTTCCTCGTCGGCGGCGCGGGCGTCCTCTTCCGCGCGGGCGAGTTCCTCGCGGCGGGCGGCAAGGGCGTTCTCGGCGGCGGCGTGGGCCGTCTCGGCGGCAAGGGCGTTCGCCTCGGCCTTGTATGCCGCGACGGTCATCGGCCCCCAAAGGCGGCGCGGAATTCCCAGAAACTCGAAGTCCGGGTCTGTGTCTGTGGATGTGTTCATCGTGGTTTGTGTTGTATCCCGATCCGGCCCCATGCCGGCGCGGGAGAGTTCGTGGACGGTTTCGCGCGCGAGCTTGTCGCGCTTCGCCTCCCAAGCGGCTACGACGGTATCGGCTTCGTCGGGGGAGCAGTCCCAGGTAGCGACTTGCCGAGCTTGGCGGCTTGATTCGCAGCCTTCGGCCTCGATTCGCGAGAGCGCGGCGGCGAGCTTGGGCGGGAGCGCAAGCGCGTTCTCTTCGGCGGGTGGCGTGGTTGTGGTTCGGTTCTTCATTGTGGTTTGTGTGTGTTGTGTTGTGTGTTGGACCGCGCCGCACGGTGTCGGCGCGCAAATCGTCAAGCGGGCGCACCCCCCTTCCGCTTCGCCTCCCACGCGACTAGAACGGCGTTCGCGTCGTCCCAGTCCGCCCCGCCCTCTTCCCGATAGGACAGGGCGGTCGCGCGCACTTCGCGAGCGGTTTGGCAACGCGCGGCTTCAACGCGCTGGAGGATTTTGGTCTGCTTGAACGTGAGACCGGGCTTGGCGGGCTCGTCGTCGACGGCGGCGTCCGCGATGCCCGTCCGCTCCAACGTTTCCGTTGGACGGGGCGCGGGCGCGGGAAGCGCGAGGGGCGCCGGCGGTTCGGGCTGGTCCTCGTCGCTGCCGGTGAGCGTTGCGAGGAAGTCGCGGTGACGACGCTCCAGTTTCTCCGGCGTTGGTTCGGGCTCCGGTTCGTGGATGCCGAGGATGGCTTCGATTCTGCGCGCGCGTTCCTCCTGCGAAATTTTGGGAATGCCTAGCGCTTCCTGGAACAAGCTCCATGCTTCGTCATGGCCCTTCCTCCGCACTTCGTCGAGCGACACGCCGAGCAGTTCGCAGATGTGGCGACCGCGGTCGGCGGGCGAGAGCGCGACGCCCGACACCGCGACGGCGAGCGCATCGGGGGACTTCCACCCGGACGCCGTTATGAGGCAGTCGGCCGCCCTGCACAATTCGCGCGTTGGCGCGTGCGTCCCGACGAGTTCACGAAAGCGCGACGAGAGAGCTTGACGCAGCTCGCGAAGGGAAATGATGGATTCCTCGTCGGACGCGCGGCGCAATTCTTCAATCCTAGGGGAAACATTAGGGGACGCAGCAAGGCGGGACGCCTCGACCGCGACCGCTTCCGGGGTCCACTTGCGGGAGCGCGGATAGGATTCGCGGTAGCTTTCCGAAAAGCTTTTTCCCTCCGCGACGAGGCGGGCGAACTTGGATTGCGCGGGCGTGAGCTTCATTCCGCAATCTCCCGTGATTTCGTTCCGTAAGTGACGAGATTCTCCCACTTGTCCTCTTGGTAGCGGACGTCCTCGTCGGATGGATCGCGCTCGTTCCGCGCTCGTTCCGCGAGGTTCGATATCCATTGGACGACGAGCGGGTCCGAGCCCGTCTCCGCAAGGATGTCGCAAAGGAAGTTTATGCGGAGCGTGTAGAGTTCCGCGCGGTCGGACGGCGAGTCATGCCGCCGGATTGCTTCGGCTATGGTCATGTCGACGCCCTCCATTTCGCAAGCCGGTCCGCGACGCATTCGAGCCCGCCGTCGACGCGCTCGACGACCGAGAACTGCGCGAGGCCGTTACGCTTCGCCGCGCGATTGATGAGCGGGAGAAAGCGCGGGTCGAACGCGGCGAGGCGTCCGTCGGAGTCGCGCGCAATCACGGGAACGGGCGCGCTGGTCGCGCTGGTCGGCGTATGGTCGAAATCGGGAACGCCGGTCACGGGGTCTTTCACGGCGTCCTCGATGGCGAAGTAGTTGCATTGCATGCGGAGCGAAACGCACCCGCGCCGCCCCTGTTGGTTCTTCGCGACGGATAGGAAGATGGGACGCATTTTCAAGTCGCGCCAGGTCTGCGCGCCGTCCTCCGGGCCGTTCAGAACGCCCTTCCGGTCAATCCACGTCTGCGCGACCGCCGTGTTCGGATGGAGGAAGCAGACGGACCGCGCGTCCTGCTCGATGTTCCCGGAATCGCGGAGGTCCGTCAAGTCCGGCGTGGAAGCCTCGTCCTTTTGGTTTCGGTTGAGCTGCGATAGGAGCAGGAAGGGGACCTCCGCGTCGATGGCGTAGTTCTTGAGCGCGCGCGTGATTTCTCCGATCCGGGCATTGGCGTTGCCGCTGCCGTCCGTTTTCGCGTTCCCCGTGTTCACCTGCTGGATGAAGTCTACCGTCACGAGGTCGACGCGCCCGCGCGCGGCTTTCATGGCGCGGACCTTCGCGACGATTTCCGAGGCGGTCGGGGCGACGAGGGACTCGACCGCGATGTCCTTCCTCCACGCGGAGCGCGCGAGCCGGAGGACGTGCCGCTCGTCTGGATGAAGATGTCCGTGATCGAGTTCGCGTAGGTCGAGGAAACAGAGCGCGGCAAGGTCGCGTTGGAGCAGGGCGCGGCGCCCGAGGTCGAGGAAGCAGCGGAGGACGACGCCGCCGTTGAGCGCGAGGTTTCGGACGATTGCCCCCTCGACGATGCTCTTCCCCGTCGAGGTCTTTCCGGCGAGGACGTGAAGCCCGGGCTTGAGCCGGTCGAGCAGGCGGGTCATGCCATCGGTCGGGAGTTCCGCGCCGCCGATTTCGCGCTTGCCGTCCGCGAGGTCCTCCCACTCCTGCGCGATGGAGTCTACCACGTCGGCGGTAGAGGGTTCGCGCTTGCCGGACGAGGCGAGCGCCGCAAGCTCCTGCGCGGCCTTTCCCGCGAGTTCGCGGGCGTCCGCGCCAGCCGCACCCGCTTCGGTTGCGAGATGGAGCGCGAGGGACGCAACGCGGCGCCGCGTGGACTGCGTGAGGATGTCGCGGACGTGCTGCTCGAAGTTGCTTGTCGACGCAATCGAGATATCGAACGCCCGTTGGAGGACGACGCGCGCGGCGGCGTCGCCGCATTCCTCCAGCCGCGTTGCCACCGTCACGGCGTCGACCGCCTCGCCGCCCTCGTACATGGCGAGCATTGTATCGAACGCGCGACCCGCGGGCTTGTCTGCGAAGTCGTCGCCGGTCAAGCCGAGGTCGACGGCGAGCGGGAGGTTGGCGGCGGGGTCGTCGAGCGCCGTCAGAATCGCGGCGCGTTCCGCGAGGTTCGTCTCGCCGGATGTCGGAGATGGTTTCATGTCAGACGAATCGAAGGTGTGTTGCCGTAGGTGTCGCCGTCGGCGCGGCCGGGGCGGTCTCGTCCTCCCAGCGGCGACCGCGAATCCAAGTTGCTGGATACGGGATGAACTTCCCGCCGTCCTCGGTCCATTCCTTGGAGGACGACGACGAGCGGACCGCGGCGAGAACCGCGTCGAGGTTGGCGTCGGAAATCGCGCCGGACTTCCACGCGGCGCTCCATGCCCTTTGCGCGTCGCCCTTGGCGACCTTCTTCGGGTAGACGGACCAGAACCGCGCGAAGGTCTCTTTGACTCGCCGGAAGTCCGTTCTTTCTCCAGTATTGGAAGCAGGAACTGGAATAGGAGATGGAACTGGAATAGGAAGGGAAGAATCTTGAGATTCTCCGGAATCTTGAGTTTCTTCAGAATCTTCACGGGGTGGATTCTTCTTGTTTCGCCAGCCCGCGCGCTGTTCTTCCATCCTTTCCGCGAACTCGCGTTGAACCGCTTTGAGCAGTTCCAGCTTGTCGCCGGAAAAGGATGTTCCGGGAGATACCTTGAGCTGGATGCCGATTTGAGGGAACAGGATGGACGACAGATTCCAGAATCCCTCCTTGTCCTCCTGCGCGGCGACTTGGACGAGAAACGGCTTGATGCCGTCGGCAACCTCGATGGTCAGCAGCGTTTTCCGGCGGCTGCGCTTTTTCGGCTTCGCGTCCATGCTACGCCTCCGAGGTCGCGCCCGCGGCGAACGCCTGGACGGATGCCAGCGAAATCCGGTTCGTCCCGCCGGGGAGCTGGACGGTCGCGAGGCGCCCGGCTTTCTTCAAGCGGTAGACGGTCATTCTTGAGACCGAGAGCTGCCTCGCGGCTTCGGAGATGGAGAGCAGTCTCGTCTCCGGCGCGGGATGGCGATCCCGGCGTCCTTCGAGAACCGCGTCGACCTGCGCGAGCAGGGGCGGCGTCGCCGTGGCGAGCTTGAGGAGTCTTTCGTTCGTGGTCATGCTGTATCCCTTTCGTTCTGCCGCGCCCAAAATCCGCAACGTGAGAGATTGCCCGCGGCTTCGGGGTATATCAAGCCACAGGAAAAAAGTAGAATCAAGACGCGAAAGGGATACGAATTTTCTACAATTCAAACGCCCCGAAAACACGAGGTTTCCGAGGCGTTTTCTACAATTTAGAGCTTGCGGGTCGCAGCTTTCTACAATTTAGACGAGCCGAAACCGATGCTTTCCGTTCCGACCTCGCGCTTCCGCTTGGATGTGTTTCTGCCGTAGCTCAACGATGCAGTCCTTCACACCGCTGCCGGAGAAATGCCTCCTCCATTTTACGGGGAGTGTCACCCATCCTTCGGGGTCGTTCGGATGCAGTAGGGGGTCGAGCGCGTCCACCCACGCGCCGCGCGAAGTGACGGCGTAGTGGTCGCCGTTCGTGAACTTGATTTCTTCGCGGGAAACGAACCGCTCGACGCAAGCGGGTTTCTTCCGGTCGTCTTCGTTCGTCACTCGGCGCGTCGGCGTCACGTCGGGCGGGACGACGGACTCCTCCGTCGGCGCGGACGGCTGGTCCGGGGCGGTCGTCGGAGCGGGGGCGTTCGTAAGCGCGGCGGTGTGTTTGAGCAAGGCGTCGGCTAGTTTGAGATTCGCCTTGCGGTCGAGGTAGTGTTGAAGCTCTTGCTTCGCGCGGTCGGCGGCCGCAAGGCATTTTTCCGCTTCCCTCTCTTCGGCCTCGGCGCGTTCAGAAGCCTTTAGGAGCGCATCGCGGTCGTAAATCACACTCCCGGCGAGGCGCGCGTCCTTGCCCTTGTAGGGAACGCCGCTTTCGAGGCGTATGCGGTCGGCGTTGCGACGGTGTCGGCTAGCGCGGACGTAACCGCCCACGATTGAGTAGTGGAACGCCTCTTCCGGGCTTCCGGGCTCGATGTCGTCCGGCGGCGGCGGGAGATGGACGGCGGGGATGGGGGGACGGGCGACGGTCTTCGAGATGGGGATGTCGGTCGGCTTCTTCGTCGCCTTGGCGACGGGCTTCTTCGGGTTCTTCTTCATGTCGGTGATTCCTTGTGGCGGGGTGTGCTACTGTGCGAGATTGACGAGCCGGAGCGCGTCGGCGGCGCGGGCGCGCTGGTCGTCGGTCATGATCCGCTCGACGAGCGGGAGCAGCTCGGCGGGGGCGTCGCCGGTGATGCCGAGCGCGTCGGCGGCGGTGGCGAGGCGGCGGCGCTGGTCCTCGTCGAGAATGAAGTCGCGGAGCAGGGCGACGGCGCGAGCGGCGTTGGAGCTGTTCGCGAGCGCGGGAACGGACGAGGACGACGGCGAGGACGCGGGCGGGAGTGCGGCGGCGTCGGCGGGGCGCTTGCGGCCCCTGGAGCCGAGGACGGACCCGTCGAGCTTGTCGCGCGCCTGGTCCGCGGCCTGCTTCTTGCCGATGTAGTATTTCCACGTCGTCTCGCCGGTGGTATGCCCAACGATGGCGGCGACGGTCTCAATCGGGACGCCCCTCGCGAGCGCGATGGTCGCGAACGTCCCGCGGAGGCTGTGCCAGCCGTAAACGCTGCACGCGCGGCGTCCGGGGAGGCGCTTCCGCGTTTGGTCGAGCATGGAGAGCGCCGTCCGGTCGGCGGTCTTGAGTCCGGGCCGGACGGGGCGCCCCACGAGCAGCTCGACGGCGTGGAGGTCTTGCGAGACGAGCGCGGAGGTGCGGCCGGTCGCCTTGCGGATGGCGGCGTAGGATTCGCCGCGGGCGAACCGCCGGAACACGTCGAGGATTCGGACCTTCTTTGCGTCCTTCCAGCGCGCGCCCTCGATGGCGGATTCGACGGCGGCGGGGTCGAGCGGTTCGGCGTCCTCCGGCTCGTCCGCGACGGGCTCGCCGTAGACGGCGCGGGCGAAGAGGGGTTTCACGGCGCGGACGATGCTCGTCTGCCCGCCCTCGGTCGAATACTTCTTCGCGGCTTCGGGGAACACGTAGACGAGCGGGTCGAACGCCTCGCCGCGCCCCGGTTCGGATTCGCGTTGCGCGAGACGGCGTTCGAGGACCGCGGCGAACTTCTCGAACACGGGGACGAATACCGGCTCTCCCGTCTTGGAGGTCGTCACGTGGATTTCAAACGGGACGCCCTTGTCGAACTTGACGGATTCCCACCGGAGCTTGCACACGTCGCCGAGCCGGAGTCCGGTCGACGCGGCGCAGACGACGAGGGGGTAGAGGAAGTCGTCGGGACGGGCGAGGTCGAACAGGCGTTCCAGCTGGTCCTCGTCAAGCTGTTCGCGGTGGACGGTCTTGTCGCCCTCGCCCTCGCGCTCCACGGTGAAGTCAAACGGATTCGCGCCGCCGGATGTCGAGAACTTCCTCCACGCCGAGGACAGGAACAGGCGCCAGCTGTTGGCGGTGGACCATGCAACCCGTCCTTTGGCGTGCTGGAAGTAGGCAAGCGCCAAGGCGGGCGTCACGGCGTTGATGGTCTCAAACCTCCGGCGGCGGGGCGCGGTCGGGTCGTCGTCGGGCGAGGCAGCGGCGTAGTCTTTCGTGAACGAGAGGAAGTCCGCGAAGATGCGCTCACCGCGGGCGAGCTGGTCCGGGGTTGCGGGAGGGTAGCGGGGAAGGTCTCGCCAACGGGCGGCGAGTTCGTCGAGACGGACGTTGGCGAGCTTCCGGCCGGTTCGGACGCGGTAGGCCTTGCGGATGAGCGCGGCGGGGTCGTCCTTCGACTCGTCGCGGATTTTCTTGAACCGGGCTTCGGCCTCGCGTCGGGATGCCTCGAAGTCGCGGTCGCCGCCGTGGATGGTTGGATTTCCGGCGGCGTTGCGTCCGGGCGTCCCGCGGACGGGGACGCCGAGGTTGAGGCGCACAGCGCGCCCGTCATGCCGGATGTCGGCATACCACGTTGAGCGGAGTTTTCCGTTCGGACCTTTGAGCAGCTTCAAGCCCATGTTGTTTTCCCTCGGTTGTTATGTTGTGTGACAACGGGGAACAATCATAGACGAAACGGATTTTGAGGTCAAGCGCTTTTTGGGAACATATCGGGGAACAGTTCGCGGGTTAGTGTTTGAAAGTGTGCGAAAATACGCGGTTTTTCGTGATAGCGCAATTCATTCGTAATGCGCGGGTCGGAGGTTCGAGTCCCCTCGCTGGCTCCAGTCGCCGGCCCCCGCGTCTCCCGGACGCGGGGGCCGTTTTTTTCCTTTCGCCCCGGGCGGTTTTGCGCTAGAATCCGTCGCCCATCCACACGAAAAAAAGGAGCGTTTCCATGGCCGGCATTTTCAAGGCATACGACATCCGCGGCGTCTACGGCACCGAACTCACCGAATATCTCGCGCGCGACATCGCCCGCGCGTTCGTCACGTTCCTCGGCTGCAGGAAGATCGCGGTCGGCCGCGACTGCCGCGTGTCGTCCGAATCGCTCTTCTCCGCCTTCGCCGCGGGCGCCACGGAGCTCGGCGCGGACGTGGTCGACCTGGGACTCTGCTCGACCCCGATTTCCTATTTCGCCAACGCGAAGCTCGGCTGCGACGCGAGCGTGATGATCACCGCGTCCCACAATCCAAAGGAATACAACGGGCTCAAGCTCTGCCGCGCGGGCGCCGTCCCGATCTCCGGCGCGACCGGCATCGCGGACATCAAGCGCATCGTCGCGGAGAAGTCGTTCGCCCCCGCGGCCGCGACGCCCGGCACGGTCTCGAAGGCCGACGCCGGCGCGGACTACGCCGCCTACATCGGCTCGTTCGCGAAACTCGCGCGCCCGGTCCGCATCGCATGCGACTTCGCCAACGGCATGGGCACGTGGGAGGCCGAGGCGTTCCGGGGCGCGCCGATTTCGGTGACGCCGCTTTTCCCGGAGCCCGACGGCGACTTCCCGAACCACGAGGCCAACCCTCTCAAGACCGAGACGCTCGCCGACCTGCAGGCCGAGGTGCGCAAGGGCGGCTACGACTTCGGCGTGGCGTTCGACGGAGACGCCGACCGCGCGGGGTTCGTCGACGAGAAGGGCGACATCGTCCCGATGGACATGATCACGGCGCTCGTGGCCGAGGACATGCTCCGCCAGAACCCCGGCGCCGCGATCTTCTACGACCTGCGCAGCAGCTGGGCGGTGAAGGAGACGATCGAGGCGCACGGCGGCCGGCCCATGATGAGCCGCGTCGGCCACGCGTTCATCAAGCAGCAGATGCGCGAAGCGGACGCCGTCTTCGCGGGCGAGCTCTCCGGCCACTACTACTTCAAGGCGAACTCCACCGCGGAAAGCTCCGCGCTCGCGGCGATCTGCGTGGCGAACATCGTCTCGCGCGCCGGCAAACCGCTCTCGGCGCTCGTCGCCCCGATCCGGCGCTACTTCGCCTCGGGCGAGATCAACACCAAGCTCGCGAGCAAGGCGGACGCCGAGCGCGTCCTCGCGACGCTCAAGGAGCGCTACGGCTCGCAGGGCCGCGCCTTCGAGCTGGACGGCCTCTCCGTCGAGTTCGGCACCTGGTGGTTCAACGTCCGCTGCTCCAACACCGAGCCGCTCATCCGCCTCAACCTCGAGGCGAAGACCGCGGACGAAATGGCCGCCAGGCGCGACGAAATCCTCGCCGTGATCCGCGGCTAGACCCCGCCACGCCCATGTCCAAGTTCGTCATCGAAGGCGGCAGGCCGCTGCGAGGCCGCCACGCGACGCCCGGCAACAAGAACGCCGCGCTGCCGATGCTCGCCGCGTCGCTGCTCGCGCAGACCCCGGTCCGCATCACGAACCTGCCGCTCATCCGCGACGTGGTCGCGATGCTCAACCTGATCGGGACGACCGGCGCGGGCGTCTCCCTCGACCGCGAGGCGCACGAGGTCGTGATCGACCCCTCCACGGTCTGCAACGCGAAACTGCCGCCCGACATCTGCGGGCGCATCCGCACCTCGATCCTCTTCGCCGGGCCGCTGCTCGCGCGCCTGCGCCACGCGGAAATCCCGCCGCCCGGCGGCGACGCGATCGGCCGCCGCCCTCTCGACGCGCACTTTTCCGGCCTGCGCGCGCTCGGCGCGTCGGTCGACGTTTCGTCCGGCGCCTACGTCTTCGACGCGCCCGGCGGCCTGCGCGCCGCGCCGCTGCACGTGCTCGAAGAGGCGTCGGTCACGGCGTCCGAGAACCTCGTCATGGCCGCCGTGCTGGCCGAGGGGACCACGGAGCTGTTCAACGTCGCGTGCGAGCCCCACGTCCAGAACCTCTGCCGCATGCTCCAGGACATGGGCGCGGACATTTCCGGCGTCGGCACCAACCGCCTCCTGATCCGCGGCGTGGAGAGCCTGCGCGGGACGACCGCGCGCGTCTGGCCCGACGCGATCGAGAGCGCCAGCTACCTGGCCGCCGCGGCCGCGACGGGCGGCTCGATCGAAATCGGGCCCACGGAGGCGGAGGACTTCGAGATCCTGCGCCGCCCGTTCGAACGCTTCGGCGTGGAATGGACGCGGGACCCCGCCACGGGCCTGCTGCGCTTCGCCGGCGCGCCGGAGGGCGGCCTGCGCGTCCGGACCGACGCGCCCGGCCAGATCCCGAAGATCGAAGACGGCGTCTGGCCGGCCGTCCCCTCGGACGTGCTGTCGGTCCTGATCGTCCTGGCGACCCAGGCGGACGGCCTGTCGCTCTTCTTCGAGAAGATGTTCGAGAGCCGCCTCTACTTCGTCGACCGCCTCATCGACATGGGCGCCTCGATCGTGCACTGCGACCCGCACCGCGTCGTGGTGCGCGGCCCGACGCGCCTGCAGGCCTCGCACCTGCACTCGCCCGACATCCGCGCGGGCATGGCGATGGTGATCGCCGGGCTCTGCGCCGACGGCACGACCGTGATCGACAACGCCGAGAGCGTCGACCGCGGCTACGAGAACCTCGAAGCGAACCTGCGCGCCCTCGGCGCCGGGATCCGGCGCGAAAACTAGCCGCCGCCGCCCCGCCTACGCGAGAACGGCGCGGATTTCGCGGGCCATCCCTTCGAGGAAGGGCTCCGGGCCGAACTTCTCCGCGTTGGCGCGGATCGCGGCCGGGTCCCAGCGCACGCGCGCGGCGCGCGCCACCGCGTCCTCGAGCGCCTCCTCGGTCTGCTCCGGGAAAAAGACGCCCGACACGCCGGGCGCGACCGTCTCCAGCGCGCCGCCTCGGCCGAACGCCACGACGGGACGCCCGCACGCCTGCGCCTCCAGCGGCACGATGCCGTAGTCCTCCTCGCCCGGGAAGACCAGCAGCCGGCAGCGCCGGTAGAGGCCGACGACCTCCTCGTCGGAAAGCCGCCCGAGGAACTGCACGCTCGGCCCCGCCGCGCGCCGCAGCGCCGCCTCGCAGCCGCCCGCGCCCACGATCTTGAGCGGCCAGCCGTTCTTCGAATACACGCGGACCGCCAAGTCGATTTTCTTGTAGGGCACGAGCGCCGACACCACGAGGTCGAACCCGCCGTCGCCCGGAAACGCGCCCGGCGTGCAGCGCGCCAGGTCCACGGGCGGGTGGACGACGGCCGCCTCGCGCCCGTAGAAGTCCTTGATGCGCCTGGCGACGTGGTCGCTGATCGCGACGAACCGGTCCACGCCAGCCGCGGTGCGCCGGTCCCAGGCGCGCAGCCGCGCGAGCAGGGGCTTGACGAGCGCGGCCTTCGCGCGCGACGTGCCGAAATACTCCTCGTAGAACGTCCAGGCGTAGCGCATCGGCGTGAAGACGACCGAGAGGTGCCTGGCCCCCTCCGGCTTGCGGAAGCCCTTCGCGACGCAGTGCGACGTGGTGAGCAGCAGCCGCGTCTGCGGCGGCAGGCGCGTCCGCTCCGCGGCCCACGGCAGCAGCGGCAGCATCTTGCGGTAGTGGCGCACCGCGCCCGGCAGGCGCCCCAGCGGCGAAAGCAGCAGCCGGTGCGAGGAGATGTCGCGCGAGACGAGCGAGGGGTCGCCCACGACCGCCGCCACCGGCGCCGCGGGAAACGCGCGGCAGAAGAACTCGAGCACGCGCTCGCCGCCCCGCATGCCCGTGAGCCAGTCGTGGCCGAGGCAGACGGGCGCCCCGCCCGCCGCTTCGGCCAGGATCCGTTCCGGGATTCCGCGCTCGTTCATGCGGGCGGAGTCTACCAAAACGGCGCGCGGAATGCACGCAAAACCGCGGTGGACAAAACCCCGGCGTTGCGCTATCCTCCCGCCCGTCGCAACGCACCCAAAGGAACGTCCCGCCATGGAAAAAACCCTCGACCAGATTTCGTCGCTCTGCAAGCGGCGCGGTTTCATCTTCCCCTCCTCCGAAATCTACGGCGGCCTCAACGGCTTCTGGGACTACGGCCCGATGGGCTCGGAGCTCAAGCGCAACATCCGCGACGCGTGGTGGCGCTTCACGGTGCAGTGGCGCGAGGACGTCGTCGGCCTCGACGCGACGATCATCATGAACCCGCGCATCTGGGAGGCCTCCGGCCACGTCGGCGGCTTCGCCGACCCGATGGTCGACTGCAAGGACTGCAAGAAGCGCCACCGCGCCGACCAGCTCTGCGAGGAACAGGGCCTCAAGCTCGTGAAGGACGGCAAGGCCTGGAAGCTCCCCGAGGGCTGCAAGTGCACCGCGTGCGGCTCGAAGAACCTCACCGAGCCGCGCGAGTTCAACCTCATGTTCAAGACCTACGTGGGACCGGTCGAGGACGACTCGTCCGTCGCCTACCTCCGCCCCGAGACGGCGCAGGCGATCTTCGCGCAGTTCCTCAACATCGTCCCCGTCTCGCGCAAGGCCGTCCCGTTCGGCGTGGCGCAGAGCGGCAAAAGCTTCCGCAACGAGATCAACCCGCGCAACTACACGTTCCGCTCGCGGGAGTTCTAGCAGATGGAGCTGGAGTTCTTCATCCGCCCCGACGAAGCGGTGGAGCTCATCTGCGGCCACGTCGCGACGCTGGCGGACGACCCCGACCTCAAGGGCGAGCCGCAGGAGGACTGGGGCTGGGAGGTCTGGCACCGCTACTGGGTCGAGCAGCGTCTCGAATGGTATCGCCTCGCGGGCCTGCCGCAGGAAGACCTGCACCTCTACTGGCAGACCAAGGAGGAGCTGGCCCACTACGCCCGCGCGTGCGTCGACATCGAATACGCGTTCCCGTTCGGCGTCCAGGAGCTCGAAGGCATCGCCGCGCGCTCGGACTTCGACCTCACGCAGCACCAGAAGCACAGCGGCAAGTCGATGGAGGTCATGGACGACCGCCTGCGCCTCGCCGTCGCGGAGAAGTCCGACGGAGAGAAGTCCGCGTTCAAGGCGAAGGTCGTCGCGGACTGGACCGCGCGCGGCAAGGACGCCGCGGCCGCCGAGGCGTTCGTGGACGCGCTCTTCCAGGGCCGCTACGTCCCGCACGTGATCGAGCCCTCGGCCGGCACCGACCGCCTCGCGCTCGCGCTCCTGTGCAACGCCTACGAGGAGCAGAAGCTCGTCGACGCCAAGGGCAAGGAGGACGTCCGCACGGTCATGCATTTCGCGCCGTCGCTGGCGCCCGTCAAGGTCGCCGTGCTCCCGCTCGTGAAGAACAAGCCCGAGCTGCGCGCCAAGGCCCGCGAGGTCTACAAGCGGCTCTCGCGCCGGTGGAAGTGCTTCTGGGACGAAACGGGCGCCATCGGCCGCCGCTACCGCCGCCAGGACGAGATCGGCACGCCGTTCTGCGTGACGGTCGACTTCGACACGCTCGGGGAAAGCGACCCCGCCCTCAAGGACACCGTCACGGTCCGCGACCGCGACTCGATGGAGCAGAAGCGCATCCCGCTTTCCGAACTGGAAGGCTTCATCGACGCCGCTATGACGCTCTAGCCCCCGGCCCCGGCCCGCGGATTCACGGGGCGCCCCGGCGCGGCAAGCCGCGCCGGGGCGTTCGTTTTCCTTGACCCCGGAAGCGGCTTTCGCTAGACTCCCGCGCGTTTCGCACACACAAGAGAAGAAAATAGAAGGGAAAAGAAATGCCCGACACGACCAAATACGTCTACTTCTTCGGCGCCGGAAAGACCGAAGGAAACGCCGACATGCGCAACCTCCTCGGAGGCAAGGGCGCCAACCTCGCGGAGATGGCCTCCCTCGGCCTCCCGGTCCCGCAGGGCTTCACGATCACGACCGAGGCCTGCACCCGCTACTACGACGACGGCAAGCAGATCGGCGAGGACATCCAGAAGCAGATCGACGACTACGTCGCGCGTCTCGAGGAGAGCGCCGGCAAGAAGTTCGGCGACGCGAAGAACCCGCTGCTCGTCTCCGTCCGCTCCGGCGCCCGCGCCTCGATGCCGGGCATGATGGACACGAT
>JAFTHC010000240.1 GCA_017457625.1 Kiritimatiellia bacterium | reverse complement strand
GCGGAAGACGTTGCGGCCGCGGGCGGAAGGCGGGAGCTGGACGGCGGGGTGCCCGCAGGGATGGGCGGGATCGAAGCAGGCGAAAATATCGCGGAAGCGGTAGGCGTCCGGCGCCTGGATGAGGAAGTAGTCGTCGCGGTTGACCATGCGACTGGCGACGGAGCCGAGGGCGTCGGTGAGGTGCAGCGTCGTCTGCACCCAGTCGAAGTCATCCAGAAGAGACATCATTTCGTCGACCCATTCCGGCTTCGTCAGCGGGCAGGCGGCGTTGTTCTCGATGATCTTCTCGCAGTCGGGATGGTTTGCGGAGGCCCAGTCGAGCGCCGCCTTGAAGGAGTGGTTCCGCGTGGCGCCGCCGACGATCGTCTTCACGCCATACTGGCGGGCGATGCGGCCGTCCTCGAATTCTTCCCGGTTGAGGACCACGACGAAGTCGTCGATGGTCTTGGCCGCGCGGAAGAGCTCGATGGAATAGGCGATCATCTCCTTCCCGAGAATCGGGAAATACTGCTTGGGCTTGTCGCCGCCGAAACGGTGCCCGATGCCGCCCGCAAGGACGATGCCGATGTTCTTCGCCATGGCCGTTCTCCTAGACGTAGACGACGCAGTGCGGCGGCTTGCGCCCCTCCAGCCAGGCGGAGAGCGCCTCGACGACCATGCGGGTGCCGACGATCTGCACGTCGTCGGACGAGCCGGCGATGTGCGGCGTGATGAGGAGATTCGGGACGTCGAGGAGCGGACAGTCGGAGGCGATGGGCTCCTTGACGGTGACATCGATGGCCGCGCCGGCAAGGTGGCCGGACTTCAGGGCTTCGATGAGGTCGTCTTCGACGACCAGTTCGCCGCGGGCCGTGTTGACGAAGAACGCGCCTTTCTTCATCTTGGCAAACGTCTCCGCATTGAACATTCCTTTCGTCTGCGGCGTGGCGACGCAGTGCAGTGTCACGGCGTCGGCGGCCGCGAGGAGTTCGCTGAGATGGACGAGGCGGACGTTTTCCGGAACCGTGGCGGGGTCGACGTAGGGGTCGTAGGCGAGGATCGTCATGCCGAACGCGGCGGCCTTCTGTGCGACCTGGCGGCCGGCGGAGCCGCAGCCGACGATGCCGAGCGTCATGTGGGCGAGGCTGCGACCGCGGAAGCGGATGAACGGGGAGTTGTTGTCGAGGCCCCACACCGTGTCGCGGTATTCGGCGGGCTTGCCGCGGACGTCCGTTGTGATGACGCGGTCGTGGATGAGGTTCGTCGTCTTGGTGACGTTGCGCGAGAGGTCGAGCAGGAACGCCATGACAAGCTCGGAGACGGCCGCGGCGTTGCGGCCGAGGTTGTTGCAGACGATCACGCCCTGCTTCATCGCGTGGTCGAGGTCGATCACCGTCTTCACGCCGCCTCGGCAACAGACGATGATCTTCAGCTTCTTTGCCGCATCGAAGATTTCGGCGTCGATGGTGTCGTATTCGCAGACGAGGATTTCGACGTCGGCGACGCGGGCCTTGAGTTCGGCGCGGGGCATCACTTCGTGGTCGATGGAGTAGCCGGCGAAATCGAAGTCGATCTTGTCGGCGAGAGGTTCGAGCATCGGGCGGACGAGCTCGGCGGTGGCGAGAGCCTTGTATTTCATATGTGATGTCACCGGTATTTGAGGATGCACCAGAGGGCGCGGAAGCCGTCGCGCCAGCCGATGTGCTTGCCGTCGGCGTAGGTGCGGCCGTTGTAGGAGATGCCGACTTCGTAGACGCGGAGGCCGGCGCGGGCGACGCGGGAGGTGATTTCCGGTTCGAAGCCGAAGCGGTCCTGCTGGAGGGAGGGGAGGAGTTCCTTGATCACGGGCGTGCGGAAAACCTTGTAGCAGGTCTCCATGTCGGTGAGGTTCAGGTTCGTGAACCAGTTGGAGAGCGTCGTGAGAAACTTGTTCCCGACCGAATGCCAGTAGTAGAGCACTCGGTGCGGCGCGCCACCCATGAAGCGCGAGCCGAAGACGACGTCCGCCTTGCCGTCGAGAATCGGGGCGAGGAGCTGCGGATACTCCGCGGGATCGTATTCAAGGTCGGCGTCCTGCACGATCACCGCGTCGCCCGTCGCGGCGGCGAAGCCGGTGCGAAGCGCCGCGCCTTTGCCGCGGTTGACGTCGTGGTGCAGTTTCACGAACGAGTTGCGGTCGTCGTCCGCAAAGGCGTCCATCACGGCGCGGGAGCCGTCCTTGGAGCAGTCGTCCACGAGGACGATCTGCTTTTTGATCGGCACTGCGCGGACGGCGTCCACCAACTTGGCGAGCGTGCGCTCTTCGTTGTAGACGGGCACGACGACGGACAGCGTGAAACCGGGAGGCGTCATGGATGGTCGGGGGCGGGTGGGGGAGAGCGATGGAGCCAGCGGTGAGATTCAAACTCACGAAGGGTTGCCCCGACGGTTTACAAAACCGTTGCCGTTGGTCACTTGGCTACACTGGCGTTGGAAACGGGTTGGATGATAGCGGATTCCCGCGCGCGAATCAAGCCGGACGCACGACGACCGAGCCGCCTTTCGGGACGCGGATCTCGAGAACGGCGGCGGGCTTGAGCTTCTTCGCGGTGCCGTCTTCGCGCGCGAGCTCGCACGCGGCGCCGGGCCAGGGGCTCGCGAGGCGGACGAGCGCCGCTCCGGCCGCGGCGCGCAGCGTCACGGGGCCGACGGCGCCGTCCTTGCGCGAGGCGGAGACGAGCACGCCGCCCGGCGCGCGGATGCCGTCGAAGGAGACGTCGAGCCACCGCGCGGGCGCGCCGCGGAAGAGGTGCAGCACGCCGCGCTTCTCGAGGAGCAGCATCTGCAGGATCGCCGTCGCGGCGGCCTCGCCCGCGTCCAGCTGCATCACCTCGGGCCGCGGCGGGTAGGCCGGGCCGTCGTTCGAGGCGGCGGGCATGCCCATGAGCGAGAAGCCGCTCATGCGCGTGTCGTGCAGCGTGCCGTAGCCCTCGTTGGTGAACGCGCGCTCCCAGATCTCGAGCAGCAGCTCGGCCATGTCGGCGTTGCCGACGCGCGTCTGCAGGATCGACGCCCACGGCATGCACCAGCCGGTCCAGAGCGCATAGCCGCGCCACATCCAGTTGCCGTAGCTGTGGTTCACGATCCGGCGCCACGCCTCGTCGTCGCAGTCGATGGTGTCGAACGGGAAGATCGACGCGAGGTGCGAGTGGTGGCGGTGCGTCTCCGTGAGGTCCAGGCCGTCCCAGAGCCCGATGTGCCGGGCGCCGCCCGCGGCGGGCACGAGCGCGGCCTTGGGGAGTTTCTCCAGCAACTCCGCCCAGCGCGGGTCGGGCACCTCGCGCAGGCGCGCGGCGGCCTCCTGCAGGTCCTCGGCGAGGCGGTGCGCGGCGGCGAGCTGGAAGGAGGCGTTGGCACCCCAGGCGTCCATCGACGCGCCGCGGAACTCGGGCGAGGTGCCGACGGGCAGCCGCAGCGCGCCCTCCGGCGTGCGCTCGAGCATCGCCCAGAAGACGTTGAACGCGCCCTTCATGAACGGCAGCGCGCCGCGCGCGACGAACTTGCGGTCGCCGCCGCCGTAGCGCACGTACTGCCACATCATGTCGGCCATCCACATCGTCGAGCCGTGGTCCATCATGCCGGTCCAGAAGCTCGCGCTCATCGCCTTGCCGGTGTCGTCCACCGCGTGCGGGAGCATCACGCCGTCGTCGATCCCGACGAACACCTTCGCGTTGTGGCGCAGGCGCGGCTCCCACGAGAAGATCAGCTCGAAGATCGGGCGCAGGCGCTCGAGCGCGTTGCCGCCGTAGGCCGGCCAGTAGCACTCCTGCACGTTGATGTTGAAGTGGTAGTCGCCGCCCCACGGCGGGCACTGGTAGTCCTCGTACCACGGCCCCTGCAGCGGGCACGGAGCGCCGGCGGGCTCGCCCGGATCGGCGGTCGCGCCGCCGAACTTGTACATCCCGAGCTCCCAGAGATACTGCAGCGTCGGGTTCGGAAGGTCGAGCTTCGGGACGCCCGCCCAGTAGGCGGCCCACGCCTCCGCGGTGCGCGCGAAGAGCGCGTCGGCGCCGGTCTCGGCGGCGGCGCGCGCCGCGGCGCGGGCGGCGTCGAGCGCGCGCAGCGCGGCGGTGACGGAGAGCGGGTTGCCGCCGCGCCGGGCGGCGGCGAAGAGCGCGCGCGGCGCGCGGACGAACGCGAGCCCGACCGCGGGGTCGTGCGGGAGGGGCTGCGCGAAGCCGTCGGGCTCGACCGCGGGCGGCGCGAAGCCGCGCGCCTCGAGCTGCTCGCGCGCGATCGGGTTCTCCCACGCCGGGACGGCGCGCACGGCGGGCTCGAGTCCGGCGGGCAGCGCGACCGCGACGGCGCCCGTGGCGCGGTCGAGGACGACGCGGAGCGCCGGGTTCGAGAGCCGCCCCGCGCGGCCGCGCGTGCGGACCTCGACGAACGCCGCGCGCGTGTCGAGGCGCGCCGTGTCGAGCGCGAGGCCCTCGGGGAGCGTCAGCTCCAGGCGGCCGACGGGCAGCAGCTGCGGCGTCTTCGCCGTCGGCGGGAAGATGGACTTGATCGCGGCCTCGTCCTTCGCCTCGAGCGCGCGGCGGATGGCGCCGTAGGACTGCCCCTCGCGCCATTCCGCGCCGCCGTCGTGGTCCCAGAGCGTCGTGGATCCGAACGTGAGCTGGAGGACCGCGCCCTCGCCCCAGACCATGAGTCCTGTCGAGGAGTTGCCGAGCATCGGGCCCGTGTGCGGGCGGGACAGGGGGAAGTGCCAGACGGGAAAATCGGTCTTGGCGAGCCGCACGGGGGCGGACTTGGGGGCGTTGTTCATGGCGCGCCATTCTACACCGCCGCCGCGGTTTTGCGCAACAGAGCGGCGCCGGTTCGTCCGAAAGGGG
>JAFTHC010000239.1 GCA_017457625.1 Kiritimatiellia bacterium | reverse complement strand
GTGCCGACGGGGACGAGGTAGATGTTCGGCTCGGTCGCGAGGCCGGTCGTCGTCTGCGTCGTCAGCCGGTCGTAGCCGGCGAAATCGACGCCGACGGCGGCGATCTTGGTGGCGTAGTCTGCGCTGGAGAACTGCGATTCACCGCCCTGGAGGGTGTGGCCGAAGAAGTTCTCGGCGTTGTTGATCGAGGTCTCGAACGGGATGACGAGGCCCGGCTCCTTCGCCACGCTTGCGTCGCGGCCCTGCTGCGGCTGGCAGTGGCGCGCGATTTCCGGAACGGCGTAGATGTCCGGCACGCACCAGTTGCGCAGCTCGCGGCGCCACGCCTCGTCGCCGGCGGCGTCGGGGCGGATGCGGAACTTCTCGTACCTGAGCGAGAACCACTTCTCGGGCTTGTCCGGGTTGTTGACGCCGAGGCGGCCCTTGAGGACGTCCCAGTTGGCCTTCATGCGCGTCACGACGTCCCAGAGGCCGCCGTCGGTGGTGCCGGATGAGGTGGCGAGGCCGGCGCTGCCGAGCGAGCGCGTGCCGACGATGTCCGCAAGGAACTGCTTGCCGCTCTGCGCGTCGGAGGAGAGCAGGCCGGTCTCGTAGTCATAGACCTTCGCGAGCTCGAAGACGTAGCGCTGCGCGGTGTCGAACGCCGTCGAGAACTTCACGAGGGCGTTGTTGCGCTGGACGCGGTTGAACATGTCGAGGTAGCGCTGCTGGGTGGCGTTGTTGGAGACCTGCTGGCGCCAGAGCTGGCGCTCTTCCTGGAGCTGCTGGCCGCGGTAGATTTCGGCGCGGTAGATCGCTTCGGAGGAGGTGAGGTCGGCGAGCGCCTGCTGGATCGACATGGCCGCCTCGTTGATGTCGTTGGCCGCCGTCTCAAGGCTCATTTTGGTTTGGCGCATGGTGTCCGCAAGATCCCAGGCCTGCCCCATGAGGTCGCTTGCCGTGTCGATCAGCTCGCCAGTCATCTTGGTGGTGTAGGCGATCTCCTTGGCCGCGCGAAGCTGCGCGTAGGTCACGGTCGCGTTGGACATGAGAGCCGGCAACTTGGCCGTTTGGGTGATCGCGCTCGGGTCGGTGATGGCCGTCATGCCTGCGCCGAAGACGTGGGGAACGGCTTCAAGCTGTTCGTCCTGCGCCATGAGCAGGTAGTTGAAGTCGGTGTCGAGGAGATCGACGTAGTGGTCGATCTTTTCCCTGATGCCGCTGTACTTGTAGCCCATGGAGATTCCCATGATGCCCATCGTCGCCGACAGACGGGCCCGCGCCTCGACCGTCGCCTTGAAGGTTTCCTTGAGGATGACGACCTTCACCTGGTAGTCGGTCATCGCGGCCTGGAGTTTCTGGTAGGCGCTGATGTAGTCGCGGTAGGCCGACTGGATGGTGCCCTCGGTGGCGCGGACGCCGCCGATGGTCGCGGGCTTCATGCGGATGCCGCCGTCGTTCACGATGTAGTTCACCGTGACGGCCATGTCCATGTCCTCGTTGTACCCCGTCTGCATCTTCATGTTCCAGTAGCCGGAGAGACCGGCCTCGTAGAGCGGGTAGGAGTTGGTGAAGACGGTCTGGAGGCCGTCTTCGAGGCCGAACACGCTCAGGTCCATGTAGTTGTAGTTGTAGAGGTCCGGACCCTCGTAGCCCTGCGGGTAGGTGCCGCCGGGGCCGATGTCGCCCGCGAACGGGGTGCCGTAGATGGAGATGAGCTGGTTCTGGTAGGCGAGCTCCTGCGCGGCGACGTCGTTTATCGCGGCGCTTTCGTTCAGCTGGAGCTGCGCGAGGCGGCTGCCGTAGATGTCCGCCCAGTCGAGGACGGTCTGGCAGTTGGCGAGGGCCTTCTCGGCGCGTTCGAGGATCTGCTCGAAGTGCGAGCTCTTCTCGGCGAGCGCGTCGGGGTCGATGTCGAACGGAATCGCGTTCTCGGAGAGGCCGAGCGGGTTGAGGCCCGCCTCGAAGCCGCCGAGCGCGGTCTGGAGGTTCTCGACGGTGCGGCAGAGCGCCTTCATCTGCGCGCCGTTCTGCTCGCGGTCGATGCGCTTGAGGCCCAGGTCGCTGAATGTCTGCGCGGCCTCGTTGGTGGATGGAGTTATGGCGTTGGCGACCATCCAGTTCCAGGCCGCGCCCATGCCGGTGCGCGTCGCCCACTCGCCGTAGCCGAAGGCCTCGTCGGAGTCCTCATCGAAGTAGCCGCTCCGGAGGTCGCCGGCGTTCTCCTTGTACGCCTTGCGGGCGGTGAGGGACATCGTGTCAAGCCCGACCTGCGCGAGCTTCACCGCGGCGTCGGCGAACTTCGCCTCGTCCTGGTAATCGACGTTGATCGCGGTCTGGTCCATGAGCATCTCGGTCATGGAGGCCGTCCAATCGACGTAGGGGTTCCTGAGGAGGCGGTAGTAGCCGGTGAGGGCCGAGAGGTAGTGGCCCCAGGCGTCGCCGTGGCCCTGCGGATACTGCGCGGCGGCGCAGTTGACGTCCATCACGCCGTCGCGGGCGCGGATGCCGTAGTTGTTCACGTAGGCGACTTCGCCTTCCGTGATGCCCTTGGTGAAGTTCCAGAGCAGGCGGTTGAAGTAGGGGGCGGCGGTGAGCTTCGGGAACTGCGTCGCGGACGTGCGGCCGCGCAGCAGCGCCAGTTCCTCGTCGAGGAGCGTCGGCACCTGGTTGGCGAAGCAGAAGACGCCGGCGGCGGTGGGCTGGCCGTCCGCGGAGGCGATCAGCGGGTTCTTCGCGTCCGAATACGCCTCCGCTCCGAGCAGCGAGTAGAACTCGCCCATGCGGGTGGTGGCGAGGATGAGCTGCTTGGAGAGATCGACGTTCTCGCCGCCGGCCGCGACGAGGATCGACTCGGCCTTGTTGAAGATCGTCTGGTAGAGTTCGAGCAGGCCGACTTCCTTGAGGTTCTCGTTGTTGAGCGCCACGTCGCCCTGGTAGGGGCCGCCGATCTGCTCAAGCATCGAGTAGGCGATGTCGCTCGGGTTGTCGTAGAAGTCCTCGACGCGCTGCGCAAAGGGCGTGACGGCGTTGAGGACGCGCTGCACCCAGCCTTCGGCAAGCTGCTCGTCCGTCCAGTCGGACCACACGTCGCCGACGGTCTCGTAGGCGAGCGTCCCCTCGCGGGCGCGGTAGCGCATCGAGTAGTAGGTGTTCACGTAGTCCTGGACGGAGGTCGTTTCGCCAAGCTGCAGCGACGTGAGGCCGGGCACGGCGGAGGGCGCCGAGCGGTTCATCCACGCGGCGGAGTCCTTGTCCGTCGAGAGCGTCCCGTCGGCGTTGGGCGTCGCGAACTTCCACTCGAACTCGTAGTCGTTCGCCGCGTCGCCGAATGGCGTGCGGTAGAGCAGCGTCAGGCGCTCCGAAAGCTTGTTGAGCGGGTCGGTGAGGACTGCGATGCCGTCGAGGTAGAGCTTGTTATCTACGCGCAGGACGTGCATCGAGACGGGCAGCCCGGGGTTCACGACCGATTCGTCGGGGTTGTCGTTCTCGATGAGCGTGACCCAGCCGTCGCCGGCGCCGTTGGCGACGAGCGCGTAGTGGTCCTGCGGGGAGTAGATGGTCGAGGGCAGGACGTCGGTCGCAGTCCAGCTGAAGTAGCCGGTCACGTAGTGGGCGTCGATCCAGGGGATCTTGTTTCCGGCGATGGCGTAGTCGCGCATCTCCTCCCAGTCGCCGATGAGCGCGGACATCCCGGAGAGGTCGTAGTAGCGCTGGGCGGCCTCCTGCTTCGTGGGCTGGTGCAGGCGCTTCCATTCGTTCGAGACGATGTGCATCGTCGCGACCGGCGTGAAGGTCGCGTCCACGTAGAGTTCGCCGTTCGTGCTCGTGACGGCGAAGTGCTCGCCTTCGGTCTCCATGACCGGGACGGCGTTCGTCTCGACAAGCTTCTGCCACTTCTTGAACGCCTTCTCGGACGGGAAGATGTAGTTGAAGTAGCTGCGGCACTCGGTCGTGAAGGGCTCCGTCGAGGCGCGCACGGAGGGCAGGACGGCCGTCGTGGCCAGCAGATCCACCGCCGCGTCCCAATCGGCCTTGCGGGTGGCCGTGACGGGGCATATGTCTTTCAGGGCCGCGCGCTCGGAGTCCGTGAGGACGTTGAGCTCCAGGTAGGAGCCGCCGGACTCCTTCTCGACGAGCTGGCCGACGAGGTTCATGCGCTTCGAGACGTCGGCGTTGGTGTCGATGTAGAAGCGGTCGGAGATGGACGGCGGCAGGCCCGTGAAGTAGTATTTGCCCTTGCGGAGGAAGCAGGTGCCGGAGGTGCCGAGCGTGAAGCCGTATTCGCCGGTGAAGTCGCCATCGATCCAGAGCGGGGCGCTCTGCGCCACGGTCGGGTCGATGAGATCGACCACGGTGCGGGCGGCGGCCGTCTCGTCCGCGCCGACCGACGCGGCGGGATTCGGGTAGGCAATCGCCATCGATGCGGCGTTCCAGACCTCGGGGAGCCCCTGCGTTGCCTTGGTCAGCACCTGCGCCACCTTCATCGTCGGGACGCCGTTCGTCGCGGGCCAGGATGAGAGCCAGTTCCACGGGATCGCCGTCTCCACATTCCTGATGTTCTCGGCGGAGGGGTTCGGGATGTCAACGCAGTTCATCCAGCCGACCATCGTTCCGGCGGGGAGCTGGGCATCGCCGAGCGACGGGCAGTAGAAGCCGTCCTGCGTCGCGTAGGCGTAGAGCGCCATCGCGGAACCGTCGCGCCGCGCCCAGGCCGCGCCCTTGCGATCGACATAGACGACGTTCGCGTCGTCGAGCGAATAGAGCGACGAATATGCGTTGTAGGTCGTCTCCGTCTGCTCGAGCTTGCCGATCGGGCCGGGGACGAACATGCGGTTTCCGGCAACGACCTTGCTCAAGAAGGACGGATGCGCCGGCGAGGTCGTGACGACGCGGTAGGCCTGCATCGCGCCCTTGCCGTTGCGTTCGAACTGCGCAAGGACGACCTGCTCGGAGGAGTCGGCGACGTTGAGGTCGTTGCGCATCGCCCAGACGACGTAGTCGCCGTCGAGTTTCAGGAAGGCGTGCTCTTCGTTCGGGTTCCAGCCGATCGCGTCGCGGTCGTTCTGGTAGTAGATCGCCGGCTCGACGCCCGCCGTGGAGCTGAGGGTGCCGTCGAACGGGCGCGGGCTGCCGCGCCCGGCGACCGAAAAGCCCTTCGCCACGAGCTGGTAGCCGTGGCCGGAGCCGTCGGCGGCGATCCGCGTGGCGGTGTCGCCCGCTGCGGCTTCGAGATCCGGTTCGGCGAAGAGGAAGCGGACGGCGTCCGTCGAGTTGGTGCCGGTTTCGTCGATGCACCAGAGCGCGAAGTCGTCGAGCTCGAAGCCGCTCGCCGAGCGGTCGCCGCCGGAGGCGCCGAGCGCGAGTTCGGCGCGCTTGCCGGTCCATGCGGCCGGGAGCGCGAAGGATACGTCGGCCCAGCCGTCGTCGCGAACGACTTCGACGGTCTCCTGCACGGCGCCGTCGAGCGCGCTCGTGAAGACGAAGTTGGTGTTGGAGACCTCCGCGAGCGAGACGGCGAAGACCGCGCCGTCCGCCTTGGCCGTCGCGACGCGGCCGGTCGCCACGCCGAGCGTGAAGTCGGAGGAATACACCTGGAAGCCGATGCGGTTCTCGGCGCCGACGAGCGGCACCGTGCCGCTCACGTTGGCGTGGGAGTCCTTGCCGTAGAACACGAGCGAGCGG
>JAFTHC010000238.1 GCA_017457625.1 Kiritimatiellia bacterium | reverse complement strand
GCTCGAGTTCCTCGTCGGGGACAGGCTCCGCGACGGGAACGCGGACGAGCAGGTGGAAGTGGTTGCCCATGAGGGCGAAGTCGAGCAGTTCGACGCCGCTGAAGGCGGCGGCGCGGCGCAGCTGGTCCAGGGCGAAGTCCTCGCGGCCGCGGAGGAAGAACTCCTTGTTGGCGCAGCGGCTCGTGACGTGGTAGCAGGCGCCGGGGCGCGTGATGCGGGGTAGTCTCATGATGTTTTCCTTTCGTGTTTTTCGAAGCCTGTCCCCGGCGGTTTGCGGGGGCGGCGTGGCGGGGTGTTTCCCGCGCGACGAGAGGAAAACTAGCAAAAGTCAAGTGCGAAAAGGTTTCACGACGTGAAACATTTTCATGGGGACAGGCTTCGCGAAAAGGCGGGGACAGGCTTCGCGAAAAACGGGGACAGGTTTTGAAAATGACGCGGGGACGGGCTTTGCGGGCACCCGCTACCGCGCGTCGAAGGCGAAGACGTGGGCGTCGGGCGCGCCCCAGGTGGCGAGGGGGACGAGCCGCAGGCCGCGGGGGCGGCAGTTGAGCGGAACGCGGACGAGACGCCGGTGGTTGTCCGCCACCTCGGCCTCGGGCCGCCACGCGCCGTCCGCGTCGAGGCGGTCGATGCGGAAGGAGCGAACGAGCGTCGCCGGGACGGCGCGGGGCCTGTCCGCCAGCGCCCGGTAGTAGCGCCCCTGGCTGCATTCGTCGTTGCCGCCGAGAGGGCGGTCGTTCTCGCGGCGGTCGAGGAAGCTGTCGAAGACGAGGCGCGCCTCGCGCAGCTCGACCTCCTCCGCGAACCGGTACTCCGCGGCGGCGCCGAGCGGCGCGCGCCAGCCGTGCTCGCCGTCGTCCCAGTCGCGGTCCATGCCGTCGCGCAGGCGCGCGACGCCTTCTCCGCCCGTCGCGGAGAGGCGGGCGGCGGCGCACGGGCCCCGCACCTCGCGCCGCAGCCCGGGCAACAGGCAGTCGTCCTCCAGCAGCGTGCGCTGCAGCTCCGCCAGCAGCGGGCCCTTCGAGAGGTCGCGCGGATCGGCGCGGTCGCGCGCGGCGATGGCCGCGGCGGTGCCGACGGCCTGGCCTTCGAGCGCGCAGGTGGCCATGACGCGCGTCGCGCTCATCGCGACGTGGGAGCAGCTGATGTCGCGCCCCGCGCAGAAGAGGTTCGGGACGTTGCGCGAATAGAGACAGCGATACGGGATGCCGAACGGGCTCGGGCACTCGGTGTACTTCGTGCCGGGACCCTCGTGCCAGAAGCCCTTGGGATAGTGGTTGTCGATGTACCAGCCGCCGTAGGCGACGACGTCGGGGAACGCGCCGCCTCCCTGCACCTCGCCCTGCACGAGCACGTGGTCGCCGAGGTAGCGGCGGCTCTCGCGCTTGCCGGGCAGCGAACCGACCCATTCGAGACCGAAGTTGCGGAGCTTCTTCCGAAGCCGGGAATGGTTCTTCACGTAGTCCCACACGCCGTAGGCGATGCGCAGCAGTTCGTCGCGGTGGAGCTCCGCGTTGCCGATCGTGTCGTCGGCCCCGCCGGTCTCGATCCACCAGTAGTTGTTCCGGGTCGGGTCGAGGTCGCGGTTCTCGATCCAGGGGCGCCGCTCCGGGGCGGTGAAGTCGAGCGCCCAGGGCGGAGCAACGAAGTCCTGCGGCGTCGCGAACTCGGCCGTCTGGAAGAGAATGCTGTTGCCCATCGTGCAGGAGTCCGCTTCGGCGGGCGCCTCGTTCTCGCCGTATTCGGAGCGCGCCTCGCGGCCGACGCGGAAGTCCGCGCCGGAGAGCGGCGCCAGCACCGCGTCGCCGGAGCAGTCGGCGAAGAGGCGCGCGGAAACCTCGATCCAGCGCTGCGTCGTCCCCTGCCAGGCGCGGACGGAGCGGATCGAACGGTCCGCCGCGCATTCGCACGCGCAGACCGACGCGTCGAGGACGACCCGGAGGTTCGGCTCCCGGTTCGCAAGGCCCCAGAGCAGCGAATCGAAGACGCTCCAGCACGAACCCGCGTTGTAGCGCAGGTTTTCGAGCTGTATCTCCTCGAGAATGCCGGTTTCGCGGCGGTTGGATCCGTGCGCGCCGCAGACGTGCATGCGGATTTCGCTGCTGGCGTTGCCGCCGAGCATCGGGCGGTCCTGCACGAGGACCGTGCGCGCGCCGTGGCGCGCGGCGGCAAGCGCGGCGCAGAGGCCGGCCAGGCCGCCGCCCACGACGCAGAAGCCGGTGTCAAGCCGGGTGGTCGGGTAGTTCACGGGCGGCGATTCTACCGCAAGGCGCCGCGGCGGGGCAAGGGCTCAATTTCACCGCGGGGGGGCCAGTTCGTAGGGACTTATGGGGACAGACGACGTAAAAAATCAAGTTTATCTCGTTGTTATTTCAATAAATCATCTTTTTTGCAGCCGGGTGACCAATAGTTTGATCCACGGCGGGATTGGGCATGGGCCAGATTGTGACTGGCGGGATTCGGGAGCCGGGATTCGGGTTTC
>JAFTHC010000034.1 GCA_017457625.1 Kiritimatiellia bacterium | reverse complement strand
GCTCGAAGGTGGAAAGGCTCCAGTAGCGCTCGACGCGGACTCCCCTGCCCTCCTCCCAGACCGCGTCGTGCGCGGCGGGGAGCTTCACGACGCCCTTGAAGAGCGAACGGTCGTCGGGGAGGTAGCGCAGCGACATGTAGTGCCAGAGCGCCTCCATGTCGACCTCGCGCGGGACGATGCCGCTGCCGAGGATCGCCTTGGGCTCGGACGCGAAGGCGAAAGAGCCGTCGGCGCCCGAGGCGTAGAAGACGGGCTTCTGGCCCATGTGGTCGCGTGCGAGGAGGAGGCGTTTCTTCTCCGAGTCCCAGAGGGCGAAACCGAACATGCCGCGCAGCTTCCCGACGCACTTCTCGCCGTATTCGAGGTAGAGCGGCAGGACGATCTCCGAGTCGGAGCGCGTCTTGAACGCATAGCCCTGCGCCTCGTATTTGGCGCGCAGCTCCGGGTAGTTGTAGATTTCGCCGTTGCAGACGAGGACGAGCTTGCCGGAGGGATCCGTGAGCGGCTGGCGGCCGCCCGCCAGGTCGTTGATCGAGAGTCGGCGCTGGCCGATGGCCAGGCCCGCGCTCTCGCGCATGTCGAAGTCGTCCGGGCCGCGGTGGGCCATGAGGTCGCACATGGCGCGGACCTTCTCCGCGCCGCCATTGCCGAAAAACCCGGCGATGCCGCACATGGGGTGGCTCCTTTCTAGTCTTCCGCGAGGATTCTCGCGAGATTCTCGAGACGCTTGCGCAACGCCGGATCGTGGACGAGAACGCGCTCCTCGGCCGCGCGCGCCAGATACGGGCCTCCGCCCTTGCGGCTTCCCTTGCGCAAGAGGATGCGCGCGAGAATGTCGTGGTTCGGCGGATACCAGTATTCGCGGTCGACGATCGGCTCCCAGAACGCGAGCGCTTCGTCGACCTCGCCACGCGCGAGCAGCGTGTCGACGTAGGCCGACCGGATCAGGACGTCGTAGGGATTGAGCCGGAGAGCGGATTTCGAGAAATAGAGCGCGGACCTTTTCAGGTCGTCGGCCGTGGCGGGGTCCGAGACGTTCAGCAGCGCGTCGAGCTGGAGCTGGGCGACGAGAGCGGGGAAATACCAGTTTTCGGGGCAGTCGCGCTCCGCGCGCTGGCAGCGGCGCGCCCCTTCGCGGGCCGTTTCGAGCGCTTCTCCGAGGGCGGCCGCCCGCTCGGCCGGATCGGTCGAGGCGATGGCGCGCCGGAGCGCGGCGTTGCGTGCGAGCGAAAGAGGAAGGACTTCGAGCGACGGCGTTCCGAGGAAGAACCCGTGCTTGGTCTTGTGGTAGAGCCGCTGGGCCGACGCGGCGCGCACGGAATGGATCGCGCCGAAAAAGCCCGCGGCCACGAGCGCGACGCCCGCCGCGAGCCGGAACCGGCGGCGGAAACCGTTCGTGTCGGGATGCCTCATGGCTGCCGGTCCCTGCTAGAGGAACTTCTGCTTCGCCTCGATGATGTCGCGGGGGCGGATCGGCGGGTCTTCCTGCTTGCCGCGCTTGATTTTGTCGATGTCGTAGGACGTCGAGACGCCGTTGCGCGTGAGGACCACGGTCCCGTTGGCGAACTTGTTGAGGTCGCCGGCCTGGATGACCGCCTCCAGCAGCGTCATGCCCTCCTTGTAGGGGAAGAGTCCCTTCTTGGCCATCGAACCCGTGACCGAATACGTCTGCGACTGGATCATGTCCTGGCAGACGACCGTGACGGCGATCTTGTTGTAGATGCCGTTCTTCATGTAGGTCTCCGCGATGACCTTCTCGGCTTCGGACGTGGTGAGGCCGCCGACGCGGACGTCGTTGAGGAGCGGCAGCGTGATGTAGCCCGAACCGTCGACGATGTCCTCGATCTTCTGGGCGCCGTCGAGCGCGGTGGCGTGGAGCGTGACCGTGACGCGGTCGTCCGAGCGGAGCGGGCGGTTGCCGGTGGCCAGGTCGTCGAGCGTCGCCGTGACGGGCAGCTGCGGGCGCCATGCGTAGGGATTGCTCGGCGCCGATCCGTCCGCCACGCATCCGGCGGCGAAAAGCGCGGCGGCGGCGACGGCGGGAAAAAGGACGGTGAAGGGCTTCATGTCGGTCATTCTTTCTTGCCGGCGTCGTCGCCGGCGCTTCCGTGGTGGTGCGTCGAGGCGCGGCGCGTGCGCCGCGTCCGGCCGGACGAATCCTGCGTGTAGTAGTAGTAGTAATACTGGTGCTCGTAGTAGTAGGACGAGGAATCGTGCGCGGAGTTGACGTTGTTGAGGACGACGCCGAGGAAGTTGCCGCCCATCGAGATGATGTTGTCCTTGGCACGCTTGCAGAGGGCGCGCGGATACTTGCGGTGCTGGATGACGAGCACGACGCCGTCGCCCAGGCGGGTGAGCTGCGCGGTGTCGGAGATGCCGATCATGGGCGGCGCGTCCACGATCACGCGGTCGTAGCGCTCGCGGGCCTTCGCGACGAGATCGGACATTTCGTCGGTGTCCATGAGCCCGTAGATGCTCGAAGAGTCGATCGAGCCGGCCGGGAGGAAGTCCAGGTTCGGCTGCTCGGTCTTCACGATCGCGTCGTCGAGCGCGGCCTCGCCCACGACCACGTTCGCGAGGCCGGGTTCGAGCGGCACGCCGAGCGTCCGGTGCTGGCGCGGGCGGTGCAGGTCGGCGTCGACCAGGAGGACCTTTTCGCCCACTTCGGCGCAAACCCAGGCCGTGTTGAAACTCGTCATGGACTTGCCTTCGCCCGCGGAAGCGGACGTGAAGACGACGACCTTGCCGGCTCCCAGGGCCTTCGAGCTCTTGAGGTTCATGCGCAGGACGCGGTAGACTTCAGAGTGCTTGGCGCGGACATTCGGATCGTTGAGGGCACGCATCTTCTGCGGAATGATGCCGATCACGTTGGCCTGGAGCCACTTCTCGACGTCTTCGACGTTCTTCACCGTCGTGTCGAGGTATTCGACGAAGAACGCGAGCAGGACGCCGAAGAGCAGGCCGGCGACGACGGAAAGCGTGACGTTGAGGGCGAAATTGGGGGAGACGGGACGCGGTTCGATCTTGGCGCGGTCGATGATGCGGACGGATGTCTTGGGCATCTTGAGGTTGACGCGCTCGTCGTCGAGCCGGGTTTGGAGCGCCGTGCGGCGCTTCTTGAGGGAGTCGAGATCCTTCTGGAGCCGTTCGTATTCGATCGCGGGGCCCGAGGAAATGGACCGCTCCTGCTCTTCGAGGGCCTGCAGCTGCGACTTGTAGAGGTCGGCCTCGGTCTGGGCCTGTTCCCAGGCCTGCTTGACGCCGGACTTGATGCTTTCGACCTTCTCGGCAATCGTCGCCTCGACCGTCTCGAGCAACGCGCGCGTCTGGACGACCTTGGGGTGGTTGTCGCCGAAGTCGGCCTGCTTGAGCGCGGCCATCTGGAGCTCGAACTCCTGCTTCTCGGAAACGGGTTTGGCGAGAAACTGGGCGGATTCCGGGACGAGAATCGGCAGGGACGCGGCGGCCTCGGCCGTGGTGAGCCCGACGACGCGCTCGTAGCGCGTCTTCTTGATTTCGGCCTCGATCGTGGCCTGGTTGGCCTTGGCGGTCTGGTCCGCGATGATGCGGCGGAGCGCCTCGGCGCCGTAGTCGCCGGACGACGTGATGGTTATCTGGTGGAGCTCGCGGAAAGAGGAAAGTTCGTTTTCCTTCTCGGAAATCTCGCGGCCGAGCGAGGCGATTTCGGAACTGAGGCTCGAGAGCGCCTCTTCGACGTCGGCCATGTTGCGCCGGCGGACGTGGTCGCGGAACACCTCGGCGATCGAGTTGGCGACGATCTGCGCGTATTTGGCCGCTTCGCCTTCGGGTTTGTCGAGGCGGACTTCGATGTCAATCAGGTCCGTGTCGCGGCGGATGGAAAGCGTGGTGCGGCGCTTGATCAGTTCGATCACGCGAAGCCGGTTGTCCGCGGCCGTCTCGTTGGCCTTGTAGCCGTAGGCAAGGCCGAGCACGTCGGCGAGATTGTCGCCGCCGTCCACGACCTGCTCGAGAACGGGATTGGATTTGATGATTTCGAACTGCGACCGCAGGAAAATCGGATCGTAGCGCGCGATGGCCGATCCGTAAAGGGCCACGTTCGGCGTCTCGCGCTGCACCTCGATGGTGGCCATCGAGGCGTAGACTTGCGGCATTCGGCGGGTGATGACGATGCCGGAAAGGATGAGGAGGAGGGCGACCGCGATGACGATTTCCTTGCGGGAGTAGAAAATCTGCCAGTAGTCGAGAATGTGGACGGCCGCCCCGGGAGCCTGCCCCGCGGCGGGCGCCGGGACGGACGCGGCCGGTTGTTGCGTTTCGAATGCCATCGTGGTGCCTTGCGATAAAAGCGACCCGCCGGACCGTTTTGCCGGCCGACGGGTCGCGCTGGGAATTTTTCAACATGGGCCGGCGCGCCGCGCCCGTGCGCGGCGCACCGGCCGAGCGGCCTAGAAGAGCGTGACCGTGCCGTTGGCGCCGAAGACGTTCTCCTTGTAGGAGGCGCCCACGTCGCTGTCGATGTCTTCGTAGGTGTAGAACGCGCCGACGGAGAGCCAATCGGTCACGGCATACTTCGCGTTGAGGCGGACGTAGACCGAGTCGCGGTCGTAGTCGCCGGAGTAGGCGCCGGCGGCGGCGGGATCGACGTCGTCCTTGGCGTCGTAGGTGCGCTTGCGCAGCTCGACGGACGCGTTGGCCGAAAAACGGCGGTCTTCGCCGAAATACTGGCGGATCGACGCGTAGCCGGCGAGGTCTTCCTGCGAGCTGAACGGATAGACGTTCGAGAAGTCGCGGCCGTAGCGGACGCCGGCGAAGAGCTGGGTGTCCTGCTGCTGGAAGAGGCGGAGTTCGGCCTTGACGGCCGGGCTGTCCTGGTCGTCCAGGTCGTCGGCCTCGTACCAGACGTGCGTCCAGCCGGCCTCGCCGTAGAGCAGGTGGTCGCCGTCGCCCGAGACGTCAAGCTGCGCCTGGACGCCGACCGTCAGGTAATCGACGCCGAGGTCGACGTCAGACGCGCTCTCGCGGTCCCAGCTCGTGTAGTCGGCGAAGACGCCGCACGCGAAGGTCTCGGAGTAGACGTGCATGTATTCGACGCGGGCGCCGTATTCGTCCTCGTCGTTGGTCGCCGCGCGCTCGTCGTCGTCATAGCGCTTGATGCGCCAGCGGCCGCCGACCTTCACGTAGTCGCCGCCTTCGGTGAGCTCCTGCTTCACGGAGACGTTGAGACGGTTCTGGTAATAGTCGTTGTCGAGGCGGTCGTCGCGCGTGGGATCGTAGTCGTATTCGTCGCCGTAGAAGTAGTCCTTCTGGCCGCTCCACCAGTAGTTCTCCTTCACCTTGAGGAGCGTCAGCGGAGAAAGCATGTAGGCGAGGTTGGCGCGGACGGTGTGTTCCCACTTGTCCTTTTCGTTGCCGGGAAGGACGTCTTCGTAGTGGGTGTAGACCGGCGAGTAGGACGCGTCGAGCTGGAGCAGGTCGGCGATTTCCTTGCGGATGCGGACCGTCGGCGCGACATACCAGGTGAGCTGGTCTTCTTTCTTGCCTTCGTCGATCAGGTCGCGGTTGTCGGACTGCTTGACGCCGGCGGTGACGCTGACGCCGAGAACGTCCGACTGCGCGGCGAACGTGGTACCCGCGAGGCCCGCGCCGACGAGAAGCGCCGGCAGCGCCGAGAGGGTCTTGACGTGGAATTTCATGATGAGACTCCGCTGTTTCTTTTTTGGGGGTGGGTTGTGTTGAAAGGGTTTTCCCTTGCGTTCGGCACGGAAGGTTAGCGAAATCCGGAAATCAAGTCAAGAGTTTTTTTCGTTGCAGCCGTCGGGAAAAAGGCCGGACCGGCGTTCCGCGTGGACGCGGGACGCCGGTCCTGGACGCGCGCTAGAACGCGTAGCCGGCCGTGATCGCGACCGCGTGGCCGGAGGCGCCGCGGAAGGAGCCGTCGTAGACGCCGTTGCGCGGGCGGCCGGTCACGTCGTAGTTGTCGACGATCTCGTAGAAGTAGGAGAGCTCCACGCTCCACGCCTCGCGCGCCCAGCCGGCGCCGAGCGCCAGGATGTGGCGGTTGTCGCCCGGCACGAGGTAGTCGACGAACTTTCCGTTGATCGGGGACTGGTCCCACGTGTAGCCGGCGCGGAGCGTCCACTCCTCGGCGACCTTCCAGTCGGCGCCGAAGGAGAGGCGCCACGTGTCGTGCCACTTCTTTTCGGACTGGAGCTTGTCCACGCCGGGCAGCATCTGGCCGTGCAGGTCGATCTCGAGGTCGTCGTAGAGGCTCCACGTGGTGTAGGTCGCGCCCGCGGAAAGCGTGAGCTCCTCCGAAACGTCCCAAGCGAAGGCGAGCAGGAACGCGTCCGGGTTGTAGTTGTAGGCGTGGAAGGACATGTCGTTCCACGCGGCCGGCGCGAGCGCCTGGACGGCGGCGGGCTTCTTCCACTTGGCGTCGCCCTCGCACTTGAACTTGATGCGGCTGTGGTAGGCGGCGCCGACCGAGAAGGCGTCCGTGACCTTGTAGGTCAGGCCGAGGTCGATGGCGGGCTTGACGTCGTCGCCGTGCAGGTTCTGGTCCACGTCGAAGGGCGAGGGGGACGGGTCGTTGTAGGCGCGCAGGCCGTTCAGGCCGGCGGCGTCGATCTTCTGAGCCAGCTCGATGTCGAAGTAGCGGACCGAAATCCCGAGCGCGAGGCTCAGGCGGTCGGTGGCCTTCCACGCGAGCGTGGGCATGAGGTCGAAGGAGAGGATTTCCGCCTTGTAGGAGCTGTAGCGGCCGGGCCACGTTTCGTCGAATTCGGCGCCCAGGCCGAACCGCGTTCCGACGCCGAAGCCGAACCAGAATTCGTCGTCGAGCTGCGAGGTGAGGTAGAAGTGCGGGATCGGCCACACCTTGCCGTCGCCGTAGGAGCGGCGGTGCTCGCCCGTGTAGGGGTTGCGGGTCGTGACGTCCGCCGTCGGGACGATGGCCGTGAGCCCCGCCTGGACCTGCGTGCCGGGCAGCGTCGTGATGGCGGCCGGGTTCTGGTAGAGGGCGCCGGCTTCGCCCCCCTTGGCGGTGAGCGCGGCGGGCGTGACGTTGCCGCGCGCGGAGCCTTCGTAGAGGCCGAACCCGGCGCCGGACGCGGTTTCGGCCAGGACAAGGGCCGAGGCGGCGGCGAAGGCGGGAAGAGCGGAAAAACGTTTGACGTGTTCCATGGAACTTGTTGTGTCCGTTGGTGGTTCGCGGGAGGCGTCGCGCCCGCCGCGGCCCCTCCTTTCCGGAAGGGCGCGCCAAATTATTCACACATCCGTTTGAAACGCAAGTATAAATTTTTTGCAAAGGCCGCCCCAACCCCGCGGGACGGGACGGAGCGAAGCCTCTACTTGTGGCGCTTGGCGGCTTCGAGCGCGGGTTTCATGTCGGCCGTGACGCGGCGCGGCAGCCCGAGGCGCGCGACGGCGCCCGGACAGGGGTCCGCCGCGGACGAGCCGCCGGCGGCGATCGCGGCGCGGTGCTCCGCGGCGATGGCGGCGGCGAGCTCCTCGACCGGGATTTCCTTGAACGCGCGGTGCGAGCGCGGCGAGGCGCCCGGCACGCGGTAGTAGTGCCACGCGCTCGGGTCCGCGCCCACCGGCCAGTAGGTCTTTTCGCCGAGGTGCTTCGTGACGGGCAGCTCGGCCGGAATCGACTTCTTGAGAACCTTGAGGCGGTTCTCCGTCGCGGACTGGAAGCCCCATTCCGCGAGGACGCGCGCGAAAAGCAGTTTTTCCGTGATCGGCCCCTCCGCGTTGGCGATGCGCAGCATCTGGTCCTTCACGTAGACCGGCCCCACGGCGAGGTTGAAGTTCCCCGCCGGGCGCGGCGTGGCGTCCAGCGGCGCCGGCTCGTAGGGGCGCTCGTCCGGGTCCGGCGCGGCGTGCGCCGCCGCGAGCTCCGCGGCGAGCGCGGCGCCCTCGCCCGGCGCCGCGGCGCCGGACGGGGGAGTTGAAGCGTTGGAAGGTTGAAGGGTTGAAGGAGTGGAAACGTCCGCTTTCAGCTTGAGGGTTTCGTCCGCCGGCGGCGGTTCGTGGCGGACCGCGGCGTCGACGGCGGCGAGGAGCTTGCGCTGCGCGCCTTCGCGGTCGAACCACCACTCCAGGCACCAGCAGCGCGCCATGCGCCAGCCGAGGCCCTCCAGGACGCCGCGGCGCGATTCGTCGCGGTCGCGCGCGGACGCGGCGTCGCGGTACATCGCGCCGTCGCATTCCACGCCGATCGCGTAGCCGCCGTCGTCGGGCCGGTTGCGCACCGCGAGGTCGACGCGGTAGCCGCTGCGGCCGACGCGCTCGTCCACCGTGTAGCCGTTGAGGCGCAGGAAGTCGGCGACTTCGCGCTCGAAGTCGCCGAGGGCGACCGCCTTCGCGGCGGGCGCCGCGGCGGAGGCGGCCTCGCGGGTGGCCTGCTCCGCGTAGGCGAGGAATTCGCGCAGGTGCGCGGCGCCGAGGGCGGCGGTGCGCGAGAGGTCGATCTGCGTGGAGTCGATCGAGGTGAAGACGACGACCTCCTCCTTGGCGCGCGTGACGGCGACGTTGAGGCGGCGCTCGCCGCCGGGGCGGTTGAGCGGGCCGAAGTTCATCGCGAAGAAGCCCTTCTCGTCCGGCGCGTAGCCGATCGAGAAGAAGATCGCGTCGCGTTCGTCGCCCTGCACGTTCTCGAGGTTCTTCACGAAGAAGGGCTCGGGCAGCGACGAATCGAAGAAGCGCTGGATCTCGGGGTGCTTCACCTGCTCCTCGTCGAGCAGGTCCTCGATGAGGCCCTGCTGCGCCATGCTGAAGGTGACGACGCCGCACGTCTTGTCCTTGAAGGCGGGATCGAGCAGGCGCTCGACGACGGCCGCGACGACGGCCTCGGCCTCCTTGCGGTTGGTGCGCGTCTTGCTGCGGTCGTAGACGCCGCCCTCGACCTTGACGCGGCGCACGCCGAGGCCCTTGCGCGCGACGGCGGCCGAGGGGAACGTGAAGAGCTTGCCGCCGTAGTAGCGCTCGTTGGAGAAGGCGATGAGCGATTCGTGGCGCGAGCGGTAGTGCCACAGCAGCGCCTGCTCCGGCACGCCCGCGGCCTTGCATTCGTCGAGGATGCTGTCGAGGTCCTCGACGGCGTCCTCGTCCGGCTCGGCGTCCTCCGCGGCGCCGGGGTCGGCCTTCTGGAAGAAGTTCGTGGGCGGGAGCTGCTTCGGGTCGCCCACGACGACCGCCTGCTTGCCGCGCGCGAGGACGCCGACGGCGTCCCACACGGTGAGCTGCGAAGCTTCGTCGAAGACGACGACATCGAAGCCGTCGCTCTCCGGCGGCAGGTATTGCGCGACCGAGAGCGGGCTCATGAGCAGGCACGGCTTGAGCACGGGCAGCAACCCGGGCAGGCGCTGCAGGAGCGTGCGCGGCGGCAGCTGGCGCGTCTTCTTGGCCACCTCGTGGTTGAGCAGCGCCAGCTCCGAGAGCAGCGCGGGGTCCTTCTTCGCCTTGATGGCGCGCAGCGAGAGGCGCGCGAGGATCATGCGGCGCGAGAGGTCGGCGATCTCGCCGTCGAGCCGGCCGAACGTCGCGACGAGGGCGTCCTGGCCGTTGCCGAAGAACGAGCGCAGCGTCTCGTCCGCGTCGAGCACCGTGCGGACGAACCGCTCGCAGTAGCGCTTGCGCAGCGCCGCGACGCCGTCCGCGGCGGGGAGCGTCCCGGCGGCGACGGCGGCCGCGAGCGGCGCGAGGCCGCCCGCTTCGCACGCGACGTAGGCCTTGCGCCAGCGCGTCCATTCGCGAAGCTTGCCGCCGTGTTCTGCGACGGCCTCGGCGGCGGCGCGCCAGCCGCGCGCCCACGATTCGCCGGCGGGCGGGAACTCGCCGGGGCGGCTCTTGGCGGGCGCGGCGAGCGCGGAGATGCGCTTGCGCAGGTTCGCCTCGGCGCGCGAGAAGGCCGCGAGCGCGGCGGCGCCGGGCGCGCGGTGCGCGGCGGGCTTGGCAAGCTCCGCGGCGAGGCGCCCGAGGAGCGCGCCGCCGTCGTCGCCCCCGAGGTCGCGGGCGGGCCACGCCGCGTCGCACGCCGCGGTCCACGCGGCGAGCGCGTCGGGCTTCGCGTCGCGCACGGCGTCCGCCGCGGGCGAGAGCGAGCGCAGCTCGGCGAAGGCCGCCTGCGCGGCCTCGATCGCGTCGAGAAGCGCCGCGACCTTGTCGTTCTTCGTGGCGAGCTTCTCGCCTTCGGGCAGCGCGGCCGCGATCGTCTTGCGGACCCCGCCACGCTTGAACAGGCGCGCGAAGAAGCCCGCGTTGGCCTGCGCCCAGCGGCGCTTGAGGGACGCGACGTCGAGCTCGAGGAGCTTCGCCGGGACGAACGCCGGCTCGGCCGCGCGGAACGCGGTCCAGCGCTCGAGCGCGCCGCGGAGCGTCTCCCAGTCGGAGGCGAGCAGTCCCGCCGGCACGGGCGCCGCGCTCGCGAGCAGGTCCGCGAGGCGCGCGGCGGCGGTGAGGCGCGCGTCCGGGAGCGCCTCGGGGTCGAAGCCGAGCGCGTCGCGCACCGGCGCGGCCGCGGCGGCGAACTCGTCCGCCGCGGCGAGGACGCCGCGCGCGGCCGCGTCCATCTCGTCCGCGAAGGACGGCGTCCACGCGGTGGTCCAGACGAACGCGAACGGGTCGAAGAGCTCGGCCGGGACGTCGCGCGCCGTTTCCGCGAGCGCCTCCACGAGCGCTTCGGATTCCGCCAGGCCGCGTTCGCCGAGCGGGGCGTCCGGCAGCGCGGGCACGGGCGCGGCCTTCTCCTCGTCCGCGCCGTGCGCGAGCAGGTAGGAGAACGCGCGGTAGGGCGTGAGGCCGCAGGGGTGCGGCTTGTGCAGCGCGCGGACGTAGGCGTCGAGCTTCTTGCGCGCGGCGCGCAGCTTCGCCAGCTCCGCGTCCCACGCCTCGGGCGGCGTCGTGCCCGCGTAGGCGAGCGACTCGGAGAACTGGCGCAGCACGTCCGCCTTGCCGGCCTTGTTGGAGTGCAGCTCCAGGCAGAACGGCGCCAGCCCGATCTTGCGCAGGCGGCGCTGGACGACCTCCAGCGCGGCGCGCTTCTCGGCGACGAAGAGGACCGTGCGCCCCGCGGCCATGCAGGACGCGATCAGGTTCGTGATCGTCTGCGACTTGCCCGTGCCGGGCGGGCCGTGCAGGACGAAGTTGCGGCCGCGCTGCGCGGCGAGGACGGCGGAGAGCTGCGAGGAGTCCGCGGCGAGCGGGCAGAGCGGCTGCGCCTCGTCGCTGATGCCGTCCACCTGCGAGGGCTCCACGGCGGGAATGCCGTCGTCGAACGCGCCGCCGCCCTTCACGAGATGCGCCACGACGGGCGACTTGGCGAGGTCGTCCAGGCGCGTCGTGAGGTCCTTCCACATGAGGAACTTGCTGAACGAGAAGCGGCCGAGCCAGACCTCGGGCAGCACCTCCCAGCCCTCGAGCGATCGCACCGCGGCGCGGAACGAGGCGAGGACCGCGTCCACGTCGATGCCGTGCTCGTCCGCGGGGAGCGGGTCGACGCCCTCCGGCGCGACGCGCTGCTCGCGCTTGAGCATCTCGAGGAGCGTGACGTTCACGACCGGGTCGTCGTCCGCCGCCTTTAGCGTGAAGCCGGCCTTCGCGGGGAGGCGCGTGAGCAGCACCGGGAGGAGCAGGACCGGCGCGCGGTAGACGGGCGCCTTGTCGCCCTTGCCGTCCTTCCACTTGAGGGCGCCGAGCGCGAGGAAGAGCGTGTTGGAGCCGCCCTCCTCCAGGTCGGTCCGCGCGGCGCGGAAAAGCGACAGGAGGCGCGCGTAGGTCTTCGCGCCGGCGGCGGGCGCGACGTAGAGGCGGTGGTGCTCGGCCTCGGCGGCGAGGAAATCCTCCGTCGCGTCCGGCGGCAGCTCGAGCACCTTGTGCGCCTCGCCCTCCGCCAGCGCGTCCTCGAGGCGCGCGGGGAGCTTGAGCTCCAGACGGACCGCGTGGGGCCCCTCCTTGAAATTGAGCAGGCGGTTGCGGCGCGAAAGGTCGAGCAGCTGGGCGCACCAGCGCTGCACGCGCGGCGGGACGCCGGCGGGCGCGGCGCCGTCCGGGGCGATTCCGGGAGAAGCGTACGTGGCGGAGTTCGTTTCGTTCATGCGCGCCATTCTACACCACGGCCGCGCCCGCGCGCAAGCATCGCCGGGAATCTCCGCCGCCGGTAATTGGTCAGGGTTCGGGGGGGGGGCTGCGCCGTCGTCGCATGCGGCGTCGTCGCATGCGAAGCTGTTCCCGATCGCGGGGCCGCTCGAAGACCGCCTGCACGCGGCCGAGCGAGCGGCACCCGCGAGACGCCCGCACGGGCGCCCCGAACGCGCCGGCACGGCATTTCGGCTACGCCTCCAAGTGCGGTGCATGAGACCGCGCGCACGCCCCGCCCCATGCGCACCCCCACCCCTGACCGAATACCCGCCGCCGCCGGAAACCGCTTGCGCGCCAATGCGGGCGTGTGGTAGCATCCGCGGCGAACGACCCCTTTCAAGGAGAACGATCCCATGAAGAAAACCCTCGCCCTGTTCGCCGCGGCCGCGCTGTGCGCGTCCGCGCAGGAATCCGCCGTCACGGCCGAGGCCGCGGCCAAGACCGCCGAAGCGCTCGCCGCGCTCGCCGCCGCCGCGCCGGCCGCCCCGCCCGCGCCGGACTTCACGGTCCGCGTGAAAAGTCTCGACGCGCTGCGCGAGACGGCCACCGCGTTCACGACGCTGATCGGCCAGCCCCAATACGGCCTCATGGCCACGATGGGCCTTTCCTCCGCCCTCGCCGAAGCGGGACTCTCCGGCATCCGCGCCGGCGACCCGGCCTACTGCTGGCTCTGGGACTTCGCCGACTTCGTCGCCGCCGACGGCGACGGCACGCCCGTCGTTCTCTGCGCGATTCCAGTCGAGCCGCCCGCCGCCATGCTCGACGGCGAACTGGAGCGCATGGAGTCGAACGATCCGGCCGCTCCCGCCGTCTGGACCGACGGCGTCGATTTGTTCATGACCGGCCGCGGCGGCTGGACGCTCGCCGCGTCGGACCCCGCGCTCTTCGATCGCGCCGACGCGCTCCTCGCCGCGCCCCCCGCCCTGCCCGAAGCGACCTTCTCGTTCGCCAGCGACACGCTGCAGTCGTGGGTGCCCGCGCTCCTCGGCGCGGAGGACGCCATGCCGGATCCGTTCGAAAAACTGGGCGAACTCTTCGACGGCGACCGGCCCGCCTGGGTCGAGCCCGTCGTCGCGTTCCTCCGCGACGCGCAGGCGCTCAGCCGCCAGGAGTCACTCGATCTGGCATCAATCCGCTTCGGCCTGCGCTGCGACCTCACCAACGGCCTCGTCGGCGCCATGTCCGCGACCCCCGCGCCCGGCACCGCGACCGCCTCGCAATACGCCGCGGCGAAGACGCCGCTCGCGCCCGACGCCCTCGCCCCCGTTCCCGCTTCGGCGTTCGTCTGGGGCGCGGTCGCGGACGCGACGGAGTTCCCTCAGGGCGTCAACCGCGACAAGCTGCTCGAGTCCGCCCGCAAGAACCTCCTCCCGCTCGTCGAAGACGCCGCGCGCCGCGCCCGCGTGGACGGCCTGCTTGTCCAGGCCATCCAGCCCCCCAACGCCCGCGCCTACGTCGCGTTCGCCGCCCCGGACGCCGCGGGCCGCCCCTACGCCAAAAGCGTCGCGAAGCTCGTCTCCGTCGAACGCCAGCGCAAGGACCTGCGCGCGCTGGGCGACTTCGCGCGCGCCGAAATCGCCGCCTGCACCAACGTCCCCCTCGCTTCGATCCTCGACGTGCCGGAGGGAGACTTCTGCGCCACGATCCGCGTCCGCGCGCTCTCCGACGCGGTCGTCGACGCGGTTTACGCGAAACTCGCGGAGAAGGGCGACGAGGCCTCCGCCGACCTGAAGGGCAAGGCCGACATCGCGAAGAGCCGCGCGCAGGTCCTGGAAAAAGCGTTCGGCGAAGAAATCCGCGCCGAAGTGGCGTTCGACGGCGACGTCGCGACCACCACGGTCGGCGCCGTCGGCGCCACGCCGCCGGCGGGTCCCGCCGTCGCGGCGGATTTCGGCGCCGAATCGCTCTTCTTCCCGGAACAGACGCGCTTCGCCGCGGTCGGGTTCGACGTCGCGGGCTTCGCGCGCACCATCGTCCCCGCCGGGATCGAAGCGGTCGCCGAAGCCGCGGACGCTCTCGGCGACATGGACGAGGCCGACAAGGCCGAGGCCGCCGGCCTCGCGGCCGCGTTCCGCGCCGCGTTCCCGTCCTCCGCGCCGATCCTCTTCACCTACGGCATGGACAAGGGCGCCATGACCGGGACCATGATCCTGCCGCCCGCCTGCATCCAGTCCTTCGTCGCGCTCGGGAAGCTCTCCGAGTCGCTCGGTTCCGGCCGTCCGGTCTCCTTCGACGAGGACGAGGACGACGACGACGACATCTGGGACGACGACGAGGACATCGACTTCGACGACGAAACCGACGACGTCGACGACATCCCCGCGGACGTTCTCGACGACGACGAGTTCGACGACGACGAGTTCTAGGCCGCCGTCCGGAAATCGCGGAACGGGGGACGCGGCCGGCGGCCGCGTCCCCCGTTCTCGGTTTCGGGCGAACCGCCGCTAACGCGCGACCGCGAGCCCGTTGGGCAGGAGCGTCCGCAGCGGGACGACCGCGCCGGAGGCGGTCCGCACGTCGATGCGGTCCTGCTCGTAGCCGGCGGGCACGACCATCTTCGCGACCGGGCGGATCGAAATCGCGTCCGGCGCCGCGGGCGCTTTCGGCGCGGGAGCGGGCGCGGGTGCGGGCGCGGCAGCGACGGCCGGCGCGGGCTTCGCCGCGGCGGGAGCCGGCGCGGGCTTCGCGACTTCCGGCGCCGGCGCCGGTGCAGGCGCCGGCGCGGCCGCGGGTTTTGCGACTGCGGGCG